>JALYYX010000218.1 GCA_030946075.1 Bacteroidota bacterium
TGGGGCATATTATTGAACATGTTGCATTGGAATTGCAAACGCTTGCAGGGATGGATATGGGTTTCGGCAGAACAAGAACTACAGGTAAACATGGAGAATATTTTGTTGTATTTGATTATATGGAAGAGGAGGCAGGTGTGTATGCAGCAAAAGCAGCATATAATTTAGTCACTTCATTAATTAATAATTCTGAATATGATTTAGAATCAGATATACAAAAATTAAGAGAAATTAGAGAGAATACAAGGCTGGGTCCATCTACAGGAAGTATTGTGGAAGAAGCAGAAAAAAGAGGCATACCTTATATTCGTTTAAATAAGCAAAGCCTTGTGCAGCTTGGTTATGGCATTCATCAAAAAAGAATACGTGCAACAATTGCCGGCACCACTTCCAGCATTGGTGTTGATATTGCAGGTGATAAAGAAGAAACCAAAAATCTTTTAAGTGCAGCACAAATTCCTGTGCCAAAAGGCAGACTTATTTATCCTGATGAAACAGCGCAGGATGCTCTGGAAGTTGCAGGATTTCCTTTTGTATTAAAACCTTTACATGGCAATCATGGCAAAGGCGCTACAACAAATATTACAACTTTAGAACATGCCGAAAAAGCTTTAGAGATTGCCAGAGGATATGATCGCTATGTTATTTGTGAACAATTTATTACCGGTTTTGATTTTCGAGTTCTTGTTATTAATTACAAATTTGTTTGCGCTGCATTGCGTACCCCCGCTGCCATTACCGGCGATGGTGAACATTCTATTCAATGGCTTGTTGATGAAACAAATAAAGATTCCCGCAGAGGTTATGGGCATGAAAAAGTTTTAACCCAGATTAAGGTTGATCATTTTACAATGATTATGCTTGAAGGAAAAGGCTATACTTTAGAATCAATTCCAACTAAAGATGAAATAGTTTTATTAAAACCTACAGCAAATCTTTCAACAGGTGGAACCTCCGCAGACGTAACAGATGAAGTGCATCCTGAAAATATTTTTATGGCCGAACGCATAGCAAAGATCATCGGCCTCGATATTTGTGGTATAGATATTATAGCCTCTGATCTTAAAAAACCTTTATCAGAAAACGGTGGCGCTGTGCTGGAAGTTAATGCAGCACCGGGTTTCAGAATGCATGTAGAACCTTCAGAAGGTTTGCCAAGAAATGTTGCCGAGCCTGTGGTGGACATGCTGTATCCTAATAGAGCCAATGGCAGAATACCGATAATTGCTATTACAGGAACTAATGGAAAAACTACTACCAGCCGTTTAACAGCACACATTTGTAAAACTGCCGGACATAAAGTTGGCTTTACAACATCTGATGGTGTATACATTCAAAACCAGATGATGATGAAAGGCGATTGCACGGGACCTAAAAGCGCAGAGTTTGTTTTAAAAGACCCTACAGTCGATCTCGCAGTATTGGAATGTGCCCGGGGAGGAATTTTAAAAAATGGGTTGGCTTTTTCTCATTGTGATATTGCGATAGTTACCAATGTCACTTCCGATCACATTGGTTTGGGTGGCATTCAAAATCTTGAGCAAATGGCAAAAGTAAAAGCTGTGTTGCCCGAAACTGTTTTCCGGAGTGGCTATGCAATTTTAAACGCTGATGATGATCTTGTATATGCAATGAAAAAAGGTCTCAATTGTAACGTTGCATTATTTAGCATGGATGAAAATAATAAACGAATAAAAAAACATTGCGGCGTTGGTGGTATTGCTGCAGTTTTTGAAAATGGTTATGTAACAATTATGAAAGGCAATTGGAAGATACGCATTGAAAAAGTTACTGAAATTCCTATAACATTTGGCGGCAAAGCAACGCATAATATTATGAATACTTTGCCTTCCATTCTTGCCTGTTATCTTTTTAAAAATATAAAAGTAGAAGACATTCGTTCTGCATTGCATACTTTTATTCCTTCTGAATCACAAACACCGGGAAGATTAAATTTATTCCAGTTTAAAAATTTTAAGTTCCTTTTAGATTTTGCGCATAATCCCGCCGGACTTACATTATTATGCGATTTTGTAAACCGTTTAGACAGTACTTATAAAGTTGGTATCATCAGCGGAACAGGAGACAGAAGAGATGACGACATTATGGAGATAGGAAGAATTTCTGCAAAAAATTTTGATGAAATAATTATCCGGCAAGATAAACACCTGCGGGGCAGAACAGCAGATGAGATTATTAATTTATTGGTAGATGGAATTAATGAAGCAAAAACAAAAGACATACCCATTACCATTTTACATAAAGAAAAAGAAGCTATTCTTTACGCATATAAAAATGTAAAGCCGGGTTCTATTATAACGATAATGTGCGATGTAATTCCCGATGCTTTGGATTATATTAAGCAATTAAAAGAAGAAGAAGATAAACAGTAAATGGTAAATTGCCGGTTGTGATACTCATAATTAAAATCCTTACTTTTGCACATCATTTTTTGTCCCATAGTATAAAGGTAGTACGACAGATTTTGATTCTGTTTGTCGAGGTTCGAATCCTCGTGGGACAACCACTTTTTGTTGTTCATGTCAAATTATGGGCAGTGGATATTTCTTTAAAATATATGAGTAACAAGACATGCAAACAAAAAGATTACTATCCCGGCGGTATGCTCATGCCAGGAAGGCAGTTTATTCAATCTTCTTCTAAATACAGATACGGTTTTAATGGGAAGGAAAATGATAACGAAGTTGTACAGTATGATTATGGATTTAGAATTTATGACCCAAGATTAGTTAGATTTAAATCTGTTGATCCCTTACAGAAAAGGTTTGCGGAATTAACGCCCTTTCAGTTTGCATCTAATTCTACTATTGCTAGTGTAGATTTAGACGGCAGGGAATCACAATATTATAATACAACAATTACGTTTATCAATTATCATCAGTGTACAAGTAATGGTGATTTAATTACAGGAAGTAAACAAGAGATTAATCATGATATACCACTAAAAACGGGATTATTTCCTAATGGGGCGTTAGGTTCAGGAAGTATGTATTCTATTCAAACTCAAGTTGTGGATGTTTACAAAGCTGCCAATGGTGATATTGAAGAAGTTAAACGTTCACAGCCAATCATTACCAAGCAGTTCTATAAATTGTCTGAAGAGGATGAAATGAAAAGAGATGTAAATAAGCGTCCGATGTTCCAAGGGAAATACCAGCTTATGGTATTTGGAAGTGGAAGTGATAACTCCGAAAGTCCAGGTGAACGACCCAACCCGAATGCAATAACAGAATCTATTAATATGAAAGCATGGGATGATATCATGGAACCAATTCTAACTGGATTAGGTAAATCTCCTATCGATTATGAACCTCCAAGTTTAGAAGATGTTGTAAAATCCCATACCGATGGGTTAATAAGAAAAGCAGAAAATGCCCAAACCAAAAAAGAAGAAGCAGAAAGAGGAAGCCCATATAATCCTCCTACTTCAGTTTGCCCTGATTGTATGTCAGGAGATAAACATGATGGGAAAACATGGAAAGTGTATAGAAATAACCCAGATGGTACCCCTTTAGATACGTTAGTACCAAATAATCAGACAGGAAAGCCAGATACATTGAAGGCGCAAAAAAAATAACAAAAACCTGCATAAAATAAAAGGAGAAAAGGAAAATGATTTTTGGTTATAAATATTTATTAGCTATTTTTTTTGTAGTCTTTATTATGTATTCATGTGCTGATAACTCTTCTAAAAATTTAAATTATTATGAAAATGGCAATGTAAAAAAGCTTGTAGTTATTACTAATACTGAAAAAATAGAATATTCATTTTACGAAAACGGACAGATACAGACCATCCGGAGATTTAATAGTAACGGGTTGCTATCAGGTGAGCAATTATGGTTTTATCCTAACGGGATGTTAGATCAAAAAATGCTCTATTTAAATAATAAGAAAGATGGAAATGGTTATTTTTTTTATGATACAACAGGAGCATTAAAACATTTTAGATTTTTCAGAAATGGTAAAGAAACATTATTTGGATCCGATTATTGGGGAGACTCAATGGACTTGATGAAATCTTCTTTGCATTTTAATGATAGCGGTCAAATTTTTTATAAAAAGAATTTTGATAAAAATGGAAAATTTGTAAGCGAGGAAGGGAAAAGAGAATGAAAAAATATCAAGAAGTTTAATATCTATTTTTTTCCATCCAAAGCTTTTTGCAGTAGTTCATTTTTTTCTCTTTCAGTTTGCAGCAAGCGTTCGTATAATTTTTTATTTTCTTCAAGAGCATCAACCCATTTATCTACTGCATTAAAAGTTGGGTTGTAATTTATCAAACCGTAAGTATCATGAAATGTATTTGAGATAATATTTACAGCGGCTTCTTCATCAAAATTTTTAATTGCTTCAGCAG
>JALYYX010000221.1 GCA_030946075.1 Bacteroidota bacterium
TGTTTGAAGACAGTAAAGTGTTGCGGGAAAGCCTGCAACAGCTTGTTGATAGCACGGCGGATATAATCTGCACCGGCGCTTTTGCCGATGCCAATCATACAATACGAAGTATGGAAGCTGCCAACCCGGATGTTGTATTGATGGATATTAACATGCCCGGCACCTCAGGCATTGAAGCAGTGCAAATCATCAAAGAGAAATTTCCAAACGTTCAAATATTGATGCAGACTGTATTTGAAGAAAATGATAAAATTTTCGCTGCTCTTTGCGCAGGCGCTTCAGGTTATATGCTTAAGAAAACGCCCCCGCAAAAAATGATTGAAGCCATTTACGATACGTACAATGGCGGCGCACCTATGACTCCCTCCATTGCTTCCAAAGTGTTGCAAATGTTCCGGCATCAGTCAACGCCAGCAAAAAATGAATTCATTGAACTCTCAGATCGCGAAAAGGAAATTCTGCGCTGGCTTGTAAAAGGCAAATCATATAACGGCATCGCAGAAGTATGTTTTGTTTCCATTGATACGGTGAAAACTCATGTAAAGCATATTTATGAAAAGCTTCATGTGCATTCCAAAAGCGAAGCCGTTGCAAAAGCTATCAATCAAAAATTGGTGTAAAAATTTCTCAGCAATACGTTATCTTGTTATTGGCTTAGAAAATTAAAATATAATCACTTAAGAAATGTGATTTTATGAAACCAAAACAACAGGAAGAAGTTTTATCTCCACCAATTTGGTCACCCGCACAAAAAGTTGCGTTTCGTTTTTGTTTCTTATTTTTTAGTATGACATCATTAACTTACTCTAATATAATTCTTATACTTCTTAATAGAGATCGTGATGCAGCCCAATCCTTCTTAATTAAACCTATTACATTTTTAGAAAATAATATATTCCACATTGGTTATAAACCTGAAATGGGCTCAACAGAACTTGTAAGCTCTTTGTTCGGTTGGCTATTATTGTTTTTAATAATTCTATTATCGATAATAGGTACATTAATGTGGAGTGTTGCAGATAAAGAGAAAAGGGACTATCATCAACTCCATTTTTGGTTTAATAAATATTTGGTGTATTATTTATTTATAGTGATGATAGGGTATGCTGTATCGAAAATTATTCCAACCCAAATGCCTTATCCTGATATTGGTTCATTATTGACTCCGATAGGCAATTTGACTAAGTTCAATTTAACCTGGATGTTTATAGGTGCAAGTTCAGGTTATGAAAGATTTACCGGCTGTTGTGAGTTAATTGCTTGTTTACTTATACTTTTTCAAAGAACAAGAGTACTTGGTTGTTTAGTAATGACATTTGTCTTAGTAAATGTAGTTAGCCTGAATGTGTATTATAATATAATTGTAAAGTTGCCTTCTATTATTTTATTGCTTACAACGTTGTTCTTGCTGACCCCATATATACCTAAGCTTATTTCTTTCTTTTATTTTTTAAAACCTGTTTCTTTAAAAGAAAAGCGATACAAATTTGTTACTTCATGGAAAAATTATTTAATTACATTATTACTAATAGTTCCAGCTTGGATAACGTACAAAACAATTGAATATAATATTGCTTATGCAAATTACCTGGTAACTATTCGAAGTAGTCAAAAGCTTTATAAAGTCACTTCTTTTGCGAGTACTAATGACACAATATCTCCATCTCGTAACGATACAATTACTTGGAGGCAGTTTGCAATAACAGGAGCTTTTCAAAATGCAGCAGTTGTGTATAATGCTAATAACGAAAATGAAAGTTATAATTATAACTTTGATAGTACGAAGCAGTTGCTTACTTTAATTAATCCTGGCGATACGTCAATAAAATATCTATTCAAGTATTCCTTGCCAGCAAAAGATAAAATGATTTTAATTGGTGACTGGAAACATAAGCAGGTAACAATAGAATTGAGCAATATGGATATCAATAATTTTACTTTAGTTAAAGATAAAATTCAATGGATGTATAGTGCCGGTATTAATCCATAGACATTGTTTTCTCAATCTATTTATAAGTTGCTTTTACAATTCTCATAATTGATCTTAATTAACAAAAACAGTATTTCATAGCATCATTCCTTGCGTAGCACACTCGTACAGTTAATTCTTTATGCAGCAGTATAAAATCACCTGTTCAGGTGATTGACTTCGCTGAATGTACCAGATAATTTTACTTATCAATTTTTTACATGAAGCGTTTATATCTTGTACTAATTGCAATCCTTATTGCAACCATCACTTTTACGCAAACTAAAAAAGCATCGTTCAAACCCGGCCAAACATTTACTGATTGTAAAGATTGTCCGGAGATGATAATAATACCGCCTGGCAGTTTTATAATGGGCGCTAAAGAAAATGAACAATAGTTATCCCGAAGAAAAGCCGCAACGTGAAGTTAGTTTAGAGCTATTTGCCTGTAGCAAATTTGATATAACAAAAAAAGAATGGGCTGTGTTTGTAAAAGAAACCAAAAGACCAGCAACGGGTGGATGTTCATGGTCTGGCTTGTCCGCAGATA
>JALYYX010000223.1 GCA_030946075.1 Bacteroidota bacterium
TCAACTTACAAATGGCAAAGGAAAAATAAGTACAGTTGAAATAATTTCAGCAACTAAAAAAGTTGCAGAAGTAAAAATTATTTCAACATCCCACATCGCAACTCGTACATCAAACATAACAATCGCAGTTTCTTTAATAAAAAATACAAATCGTTTTGAATGGTTTCTTGAAAAAGCAACAGAGATAGGCGTTTCAGAGATTATTCCTTTAATTTGTGAACGAACTGAAAAACAAAGTTTTCGTTACGAACGCATGAAAAACATTTTAGTTAGTGCCATGTTACAAAGCCAGCAGGCTTGGTTACCAATATTGCATGAGCCAACAAAATTTGTTGATCTTATTAAAAATGGTTCTTATTCAAAAAAATTTATTGCTTATTGTGATGATGGCGAAAAGGACAATCTTGCTTCGCAAGTCCTCCCTATGGTGGAGGATTTAGGCGGGGCTATCATTCTCATTGGCCCCGAAGGTGATTTTACAAAAGAAGAAATTGAAGATGCAAAGCAAAATAATTTTATGCCCGTTGGTTTAGGACAAAACAGATTGCGAACAGAAACGGCTGCAATGGTTGCCTGTGTATTGCTAAATCAAAAATAATTTACTGAGCATTATCGGGTTCATTTGTTTCATTATTCTTATGGTATCTTTCATGGAGTTTTACCGAATTAGAATTTCTTTTTTGTTTTTTTAGCATATTCATATTAAGCATTTCTACGCCAAATGAGAAAGCCATTCCAAAATAAATATAATTTTTAAGGTTTAATGTATCTGCAGCTTCTGAGTTCCAACCTTCAATAACAAGGCTTAATCCAATCATAACTAAAAATGAAAGTGCCAGCATTTTTATGGTAGGATGTTTGTGAATGAAGGAGGAAATTTTAGGGCTGAATAAAAACATTATTATCATAGCAATTACAACCGCTGCAATCATAATTTCAACATACTTTGCCGTACCGCCTGCAGTGATGATACTGTCAAAAGAAAATACCGCATCAATTAGCATTATTTGACCTATGGCGTTACCTAACGTAAAACCTTTTTTAATTTTTGAGTCTTCGTTAATATCTTCCCCCTCAAGTTTGCCATGTATTTCTTTTACTGATTTATAAATTAAAAACAATCCGCCGAGAATCATTACAATACTTGCAAGATCAAACCCTTTTCCCAACAAACTAAATATTGATTTTCCTTTTTGTGACAGCAGCCAGCTTAGCCCTAACAACAACATGCTTCGGGATATAATACCGGTTACCATCCACATTCTGCGGGCATTTTTTTTATCTTTTTCGTTACTTAACCGGTTTAAAATTATGCTTACAAAAATTACATTATCAATACCAAGCACTATTTCTAAAACAACCAGAATTAAAAAACTAATGATACTTTCTCCGGTAAATAAATGTGCCATTAAAAAAAATTAAAACGAAATTAAGACAATGCTTTACAAATATTTTTTACAATCGCCGGACCTTCATAAATAAAGCCTGTCCAAACCTGTACTAATGATGCCCCTGCATTTATTTTTTCTTTTGCATCATCACTTCCAAATATTCCTCCACTTGCAATAACAGGTATTTTGTTATTTGTTTTTCTGCAGAAGTAATGTATTAATTCTGTTGATGTTTTTGATAAAGGTTTTCCACTTAAACCGCCTGAGCCAATGCTTTGTATTCTGTAATTATTGGTTTGCAAATGTTCTCTTTTTGTAGATGTATTTGAAATAATTAAACCAACCAAATTTATTTCCATTGCCAGATCAATGATCTCATCAATTTCTTTTAAATCTAAATCAGGAGAAATTTTCAAAAGAATCGGCTTAGGATTGTTTTTTTTACTATTTAAACTTTGTAAGTGAGTTAAAATTTTTTGTAAAGAATCTTTTTGCTGAAGTTCTCTTAAACCTGGTGTGTTTGGCGAACTTACATTCACTACAAAATAATCCACAACATCAAATAATTCATTGAAACAAATCTCATAATCTTTCCATGCATCAGCGTTAGGCGTGTTTTTGTTTTTACCGATGTTGCCTCCAATAATAAACGGTCGACTGTTGACTGTCCACTGTCGACTGTATTTCCACTCCTTTAATCTCTCAGCAATAATTTCAACACCATCATTATTAAATCCCATCCGGTTTATTAATGCTTTGTCTTTTGGCAAACGGTACAAACGTGGTTTATCATTTCCTTTTTGAGGCAAAGGAGTTACGGTTCCTATTTCAATAAAACCAAAACCTAATATTTCTAATTCAGAAAGATATTTTGCATTTTTATCAAAGCCAGCAGCAAGACCCACAGGATTTTTAAATTGCAACCCAAAAACATTTCTTTCTAATTGAGAATTGTGAATGGAGAATTGAGAATGAATTATCTTTTTAGCAAAAGGGATTTTGCAAAAGGCCTTTAAGAAATTCATGGAAAAATAATGAACAAATTCGGGTGGAAAGAGAAATAAAAAGCTGCGCAGAATTTTATACATCTGATTTTTTTATCAGTGCAATTAATTCATTTTCTGAAATTGAATCTTTATCTGCCTTATCATAAATATCCAGCAGTGTAATTCTTTTGTTTTCAACTTTTGCAAAAGTTATCACTCTTGCGCCACCGCTTTTACCGGTATTTTTTGAAGAGATTTTTAGCCTGATCTTATAACAATTTTTTCCTAAAGGTGTGCCTGCAATGGGGTTTGCAGTTAATATCTTTTTAAGCTCTAATAAATCCTTATTAAAAGATGGATATTTTCTTGAGAGCTTTATGGAGGATCTATCAAAGCTATGGGTAGTTGCAATTAAAAAATCAGAGTTCATTAATAAGCTCATCTAAAGTTTTCAATTTTATCTTCCCCTCATCGGCAAGTTTAGCCTGCTTTAAGGCAGAAAGAAAATCCTTAGCCTGTTTCTTTTTTTTCGGAGTCCATGAATTCTTGGAATCAGAAATTATAGAAATTAATTTTACTTCCTCAAGGCTTTTTAAAAGTCGCCGTGCTTTATTGTCTTTTATTTCGATAGTTAGTGTTTTACCCATACATTGGTTTATATCAAAAATACAAATTATTGCAATGTTGTTT
The DNA here is from genome assembly GCA_030946075.1 of Bacteroidota bacterium. Lineage (GTDB taxonomy): Bacteria > Bacteroidota > Bacteroidia > Chitinophagales > Chitinophagaceae > Ginsengibacter. The sequence goes on from JALYYX010000223.1 coordinate 3,068, forward strand.
ACCTTTATCCTTACAATTAAAATAAAATTAAAATGCAGGAAGCATACATAGTTGCCGGTTACAGAACAGCAGTTACTAAATCAAAAAAAGGGGGATTTAGATTTTACCGGCCCGATGATTTGGCGGTGGATGTAATAAAAGGATTGATGGCAACGGTTCCTCAATTAGATAGTAGAAGAGTGGATGACCTTATTGTAGGCAACGCTGTACCTGAGGCTGAGCAAGGCTTACAGGTGGGCAGAATGATAAGTGTAAGAGCTTTGGGAATTGATGTGCCGGGAATGACGGTGAACCGTTATTGCGCCAGCGGGCTTGAAACGATTGCTATTGCTACAGCAAAAATCCGTAGCGGCCAGGCAGAATGTATTGTTGCCGGAGGAACAGAAAGCATGAGTATGGTGCCGACTGCAGGATGGAAAACTGTTCCTGCATTTTCAGTTACTTCTGATACGCCTGATTATTATTTAGGTATGGGACTCACCGCAGAAGCTGTTGCCAAAGAATATTCTATCAGCCGTGAAGCACAGGATGAGTTCAGTTTTAATTCTCACAGGAAAGCAAAGGCTGCAATTGAGAATGGCTATTTTAAAAATGGAATACTACCCATGAATGTAGAAGAAATTTATTTGGATGAAAAAGGAAAAAAACAAAAGAGAAATTTTACAGTTGATACAGATGAAGGTGTAAGAGCAGATACAACTATCGAAGCGCTTGCTAAATTAAAACCTGCATTTGCAGCAGGCGGAACTGTTACTGCGGGCAACTCTTCGCAAACCAGTGATGGCGCTGCATTTGTAATTGTGATGGGAGAGAAGATGGTGAATGAATTGGGGTTAAAACCAATTGCACGTTTGGTGTCATGTGCAAGTGCCGGAGTGCATCCAAGAATTATGGGTATTGGTCCTGTTGAAGCTGTGCCAAGGGCATTGAAGCAGGCAGGAATGAATCTTTCTCAAATTGATCTGGTGGAATTGAACGAAGCTTTTGCATCACAATCGTTGGCGGTAATTAATAAATTAGAACTCAATCCCGAGATAGTAAATATAAACGGTGGTGCAATTGCATTGGGGCATCCGCTTGGTTGCACCGGCACAAAATTGACTGTACAAATTACCAATGATATGAAACGCCTGAACAAAAAATATGGAATTGTAACAGCCTGTGTTGGCGGCGGGCAGGGCATTGCAGGGGTAATTGAAAATATTGATTAGACTTCTGATTATCCAAACCTATATTCGATATTTAATTTAAGATGAATTTTACTTGTTCAGGCAGCATAAAGTTTCTTAAGGCAATCATATTATTTTTAATTATTTTTTTTATATTTAATGCGGAATATCTTCAATTCTCATTCCAATAAATGATTATGGATAGACGAGATTTTTTAACGGCGAAAAAAAGGAAACCGGCTGCACCCAGTCTTCATGATTTTAAAGTAGCCAGAACCAACAGCGGGCTTACTCCATTCACCGGCACTTTCGGTACAAATGAAGTTATTCATTTACTCAAACGTACAATGTTTGGAGCAGTAAAAGCTGATGTAGATTATTTTAAAACAAAAACATTATCGCAGGCTGTAAATGAGTTGCTTACTGTTCCTGCACTGCCTCCGGCACCTCCTGTAAAAAATTACGCCAACTCAGTAACCGCCGGCGATCCTGACCAGGCGATAGTTGCAGGTACTACATGGGTAAACATAAATACAACGGATGGGGGTGTGGAATCATTACGCATCAGTTCTTTAAAAAGCTGGTGGATGGGTTTAATGATAAATCAAAATAGAAATATTTTAGAAAAGCTTGTACTATTTTGGCACAATCATTTTGCAACAGAAACATCCGGTATAGGAAGAGCAATCTGGTGTTATCAAAACAATTCAGTTTTAAGAAAAAATGC
>JALYYX010000271.1 GCA_030946075.1 Bacteroidota bacterium
AAAAAGATTAATTAAAAATGTACCTTATTCCAATTTGGCCCTGCCAGCGTGAGAAAATACTTGTGTTATCCTGAAAACTATTTACATAAGGAATTTGATTGGCTGCATCCTGATACGGGAATGAATACCTCGGTTTACCGGCATCAGCACTTCCGGCGGGCACTAACCCTTCATATTTTAAAAAACTTGCTGCATTTTGGCTGGTATTAAACGGGGTGGCAAAAAATTTGCCTATCCCCCAGAATTTATTAAAAAAGTTACCAATGTTTATCATATCGAAAGATAAACGGAGAGTATGTTTTGTTGCTCCACTTTTAAAATAAAAATCCTGGGTAATATTTACATCAAGATGTTTAAAATATGGTAATACAACTGCATTTCTTTCTGCTATTTGTCCGCGGTGCGTACTCATATAAGGATCCTGGTTTATGAAATTATTCAGTTGATTCCATATTTGCGAAGACGTTCTGGTATCTGTGATAGTTCCCCCACCTGTGTTTACCGGAACTAATATAATGTCGCTTTGATCTTTTGGAATATAAATAAGATCATTATTTCCTCCCGTTCCGTCATTATTTACATCTCCGCTATATGTATAAGAACCGGCACCTGTTTGAGGTATAAGAGTACTGGAAGGGCTTGGAGCTGCTTCAAATATAAGTCCTATAGAGGTTGCATAATGTTTGCCATACTCCTTACGATATGATGCCTGTGCAATTACACGATGAGGTTGATAAAAATTCGGATTGCCCAATTCAGGAGCATTAGGATCACTGCTTACTGGTCTGTCTCGCCACATACTCGCTGCGATAGAACCTCCATCATTTAAAGTTTTTACTTTACTGTATGTATACGCAACACTTGTGTATAAATTTTTAGTAGTTTTCTGTAATTGAAGGGTTAAAACATTTCCATATCCTTTAGAATAATTTTTCATTAAAATTGCACTACTTATATTTGGATTGGTTATAGTAGCACCTCCTGTTCCTCCATAAATTCTTGTTGAACTATATCTTAATCTGTTATCAGAACCTGCAAGGGGAGTACCTGTAGCAGGAAGATTCACATTTTCAAAATTTACAGCATTAATATCTTTTGAATAAATGTATTCAGCAGTGGCTACTATATTCCATGGCAATTTTTGATCAACTGCGATGCTTGCTTTTAATACCTGTGGGTATTTAAAATCTTTATCAGTAATTACAAGATTATAAGATGTATTTACCGCTCCTGCCGCAGGTCTATAAGCGTTTACATCTGGCTTAAATGCTACATTATTTGTAGATACTGATCCAAATTGTACACCATTGTTACTTGCTTGATTACTGATCCAAACAAACGGTGGCGGTCCTGAAAAAGATCCAATGCCCCCTCGTATTTGAGTTTTTTGATTTTTATATACATCCCAATTAAAGCCTAGTCTTGGGGAAACCAAAAGATTGGTTGATGGCTTTTGTCCTACATCATAATGCATTCCATCTCTGAAAGTAAGAGAAGGTACATTTGGGTTTGATTCAAATTTATTTTGAAAAATGGGAGCATCTACCCGCAAACCATAAGTAAGAGTAAAATTGTCTTTAGCCCTCCATTTATCCTGAGCAAAAAATCCTAATTCTGTGGCACCAATATTAGCGAAAGGAAAAGATCCATCTTTAGTTAGTGAATAAGAAAGTAAATAAGTTCTTGCATTTGCTGTACCATTATTTACACTATTATAAAAATCTGTTAGTGAATTAAAAATATAAAGTCCCTGGTAATTCGGTGCAAAACCATTCTTGAATGTTTTTTTATAATCCTGGGTTCCAAATGTCAACTCATGCTTGCCTGTATAATATGTGAAAATATCAGATACTTGAAAAACATTACTGTTAAGAAGATTATTATAAGTGAATGGCTCATACCCAAAGCTAGTATAGGTTGCACCCTGCCCATTTAAAATATCAACTAAGGGAAAATCTCCGCTTGCTTGTGGTGCTCTGAAATCACGTAAGGCGGAATAACCTATTTGGAATTTATTATTTGCCCGGCTGCTTATTTTGGTATTTAGCTCACCTATGAAAATATTAAAATTGTTATTGATAGTATAACCATTTCCGCTAAAAGGTAAGCCCGTATTACTTGGCTGCCTTGAGCCTACTGCACCGCTATTACTTGGCACGGCATCTCTTAATGATTTTAAATAATTGTATTTAATAGTAAATGTGTTTGAACGATTAATATTCCAGTCTAATCTTACGGTTAGTTTATCACTGTTGGTTCTATAATTATAATCCTGGTATAATCCGGGGTTATAATTAAATTTACTTATAAGGAAGGCTTTTAACTTATCTAATGTATCTGAAACAGCTTGTGAAATAACGCCTGGTACAGCTGTTTGTCCTGGTTTATTAGCAACAAAAGTTGTGGCAGGCTGACTTACTCTTTCCTGTTCACCACTTATAAAGAAAAAAAGTTTATTTGGTACTATGGGGCCCCCTATAGATGCTCCCCGTAAGTTGTATTCAAAACTTGGTTTGGGTATAGTTACGGTTCTTACCCTGTACCCTTGTAAATCCGGGTTTCTGGTGTATGTATAGATTGAACCTTTAAACTGGTTGGTACCAGTTCTTGTTACAGAATTTAAACCAGCTCCGGAAAATCCACCCTGTCTTACATCATAAGGAGAAACATTTACCTGTATTTGTTCAATAGCATCTATGCTTATAGGCTGGGAATTTGTTTGCCCGCCTAATGTTGATGCAAGGCCAAATGTATTATTGAAATTTGCTCCATCAACCGTAACATTATTGTATAAATTATTTCTTCCACCAAAGCTTAATCCGTTTGATGATGGGGTAAGTTTTGTAAAATCCTGTAAACTACGATTGATTGTTGGCAAGCGTTCTATTTGCGTGCGACTGATTACCTCCTGACTACCAGTATGGCTAGTATTAAAAGTTTTATCCTGGCGTAAAGTTGTTATTACTACTCCTGTTAATTCTTTTGTATCGGGAGATAATGTAAAGTCAGCTTTATAATCCTGTCCCAAAATAAGAGTAATATTTTCTTGCTTTTCATTTTTAAAACCTATATAAGATACAACAACTATATATGGACCTCCTACCCGTAAATTGGGTAAATTGAACCGCCCATCTTTTCGTGTACTTGTACTGCTTTTGGTATTAGTAGGTAAATGAGTTGCTACAACTGTTGCACCTGAAAGGCCATTACCGCTGGCATCAGTTACAGATCCCTGAATTTCAGAAGTGGTTTCCTGGGCTCTGCTAACCAAACTTAGCGTCATTAATAATATGCAGAATGATAAAATTTTTTTAGACATATTCGTTAGTTTTTATATTGCAAAGAAATAATAATTTAGTTTAGTTTAATTATATTTTGTTAACAACTTATTCTCGTAAAAAAAAACCGTTTCATAGAAACGGTTTTTATGAATTATACAATAATTTTAAAAACTATATCTTACTCCAATTTGTGCATTCCAGCGTGATGTAAAGCTATTTACATTGTAGGGTCTGGAATCATTTCCAATCTTAGTAAAATTATTAATATTAAATTGGAATGCAGGATTATTAACCGTAGGGGTAAAAGCTACACCGTCTTTTTTCTGTGCCCCAATTACAGGGAAAAACAGAGTAGATGTAAGCGGGAAAAATCCATCAGGAGTAGTGCCGGAGCCATAGGCTCTTCCCCAATCTTTATTTAATAAATTAGCAACATTAACAACATCTGCAAACACCTGTAATTTATGATTCTTTAGTAAAAAGTCTTGTGCAACACGTAAATCAAAATGGTTTTCCCATGGAAGGCGATCACCATTTCTTTGAGCGTTTTGTCCTGCATGTTTTTGCAGGTATGTATTACTTGCGGCGAAGGCCTGGAAGTCTGCCCATTGTTGAGATGCTGAAACTCCGGTAGCAGCATTATCTGCAAAATTTGCATCTGTAAAATTTGCAGGAATGTAAACCAGTGAGGTAGAAGAGTTATCATCACCGGTAATATTTTTACTGCTTAAGGTGCCATAGAT
>JALYYX010000278.1 GCA_030946075.1 Bacteroidota bacterium
GGGCAGGGGTTCATAGAAGCTATGAGCATAAAGCTTGCAGGAAATTCCAATGCAACCTTTGCCCGTGAAATAATTATTTTTCTTTCCTCCATCGGCTGCCGCATCACTTCTAAAACCGTTCTTTTAAATTCAGGCAACTCGTCCAAAAATAAAACACCATTGTGCGCCAACGAAATTTCTCCCGGCTGCGGAATGCCCCCGCCGCCAACTAAACCTGCATCAGAAATTGTATGATGCGGCGAACGAAAAGGTCGTTTGGAAATTAATGTTGCATTCTCCGGCAGCTTACCTGCAACGCTATGAATTTTTGTTGTTTCCAATGCTTCCTGCAACGTTAGGGGGGGAAGTATAGTTGGCAAACGCTTTGCCAGCATGGTTTTACCGGCACCAGGCGGACCGATCAAAATTGCATTATGTCCGCCGGCTGCTGCAATCTCCAAAGCCCTTTTAATATTCTCCTGACCTTTTACATCACAAAAATCAATTTCATATTCACCTTGTGCATGCGCAAATTCTTCACGGGTATTTACAACAGTTGGCTTTAATCCTTCTTCGCCATTTGCAAAAAAGTCAATCACTTCCTGCAAATGATTTACGCCATAAACATTTAAATTATTTACCATGCCTGCTTCACGGGCATTTGCATTTGGTAATATCAATCCTTTAAAATTTTCTTTACGTGCCTGTATCGCAATCGGCAATGCACCTTTTATGGGGCGCACAGAGCCATCCAGACTAAGCTCACCCATTATCACATATTTATCCAGCGCCTCATAATTTTCTAATTGTTCTGATGCTGCTAAAGTGCCAATGGCAATGGGAAGATCGAAGGCAGTACCGCTTTTTCGAATGTCAGCCGGGGCAAGGTTTACCACAACTTTTGTTCTTGGAAAATGATAGCCATTTGTTTTGATGGCGCTTTCCATCCGCTCTAAACTTTCTTTTACCGCATTGTCGGCCAACCCTACGATGGATGTGAATTTTCCGCTGCTAACATTCACCTCAACAGTTATGGTTATCGCTTCTACTCCATACACAGCGCTGCCATAGGTTTTTACTAACATGTATTGAAAATAAAGAAAAAATATTTATGTGGGGCTATCAGCAGTAAATCATTATCATCTTAAGTTCCGGTCTTTCGCTTTTACTCCTCACGCAATCGCACAAAAGCAGCGCTTCGTTGTGGGGTAACCGCTTCAGCCCGGCAGCCCGTTATCCTAAGAAATTATGGCAACAATGAAGCATAAATTTTATAGCTTCTTATATTTCTTTTTAGGATTTCTTTTATGATGATATATGGATGAAATGATAACCAACATTTTTATATCATCAATTAAATAAATTACATTGAAAGGATATTTATTTAATTGTATCTCTCTGAATTCTAAATAAGTTTTTCTGTAACGTTTTGGATTTTCCCGAAGAAGATTTATTTTTTCATTTACAGCAGTTTCAAATTTTTCTGCTGCCTGTTTGATTCTTTCTTTGTACCAGGTGGCAGCAACTTCATATTCCATAATGGCTCTCTGCTGGTAAGCAATCCGGTAACTCATTTAGATTTGCCATTGATGATTTTTTGTATCCTTAGGTTCGCTTCTTTTTCACTTACCAGTTTACCGCCCTTTTTATACTCATCATAGCGGCTGTCTAATTCTTTTTTAAATTCTTTGCTATAATCATCCTGTTCTTCAGCAAAAGTTTTTACAACTGTGAGTACAGCTTTTTTTTGATTTGCGTTTAGCTGCGGTAAGTAATTAGTTATTTGCTTTTCAATTGTTGCAGATGCCATAGTTATTGTTTCTACAAATTTACTTTTTCTTTTTAAATGATACTAATCATCATAATCCCTCCAGCAACTCAATCACCTTTTCTCTTTTTAAAATTAAGTAACCAAGCCTGTCGTTGCTGATTCCATCCTGCAAGTGATAGCTGAATTTTAATTGTTCATCTTCTACAGTTGTTTCAAAATATTTAAAGGCAATATTACTGTGGCTTTTAAGGGCTTCACCAATTTCATAAAGATGCGTGGAAAGGATAAATAAAGAGTTTTTTATTTTTATTAATCCTTCAATTACAACAGTGCTGCATTTCATTGCATCCTGCACATTGGTTCCTTTAAAGAGCTCATCTATTAGTATCAGCCATTTTCTTCCGTCATTTACTTTTAAGATGGTATTTTTTATTCGCTGCACTTCATTATAAAAATAACTTTCACCTTTTGAAATGTTATCTACTACATTAATATTGCTCAACAAGCCATCAAACAATGTAAGCTGCATTTTAGCCGCAGGAACGCCCATACCAATATGCGCTAAAAAAACGGCAGCGCCAACTGATCTTATAAAAGTGCTTTTTCCTGCCATATTAGCGCCGGTTAAAAAAATAAAATTATTTTTTTTATCCAATGTCACGCCATAAGCTACAGGATGTGGTAATAAAATATGGTATAAGCCTTCTGCTTCCAGGCAAGGCGTATCACTTTCAGTAAACTCCGGAAATACAAGCCCATAGCGCTCTATAGCACTTGCCATTCCATACCATGCATCAAGTTGGGAATAAATTTCTATCAGTTCAAAAATATTTTGCTTGTAATGATAGCGAAGAAAGTTTGCCATCTTAAGCATTTCTATTATCGTAAGATTATCGGCTTTTTCTTTTTTAGGAATGATTATAAATTGTTCTTTTTGAATAATAGCTTTTGCTCTTTGTAATATTTTTTTAAGTGGCTTAGGTGATTCGCCATTTAAAAAAAGAGAGATAAGGATTTGCATTCCTTTGATGAAGTCGAAGGCGTGACCTGTAGAATATTTTACCAAAGAATAATCGGGCGCATGAAAAAGTTTGTACGCATAAGCAGATGGGGCCGAAGGGTTAGAAGGGATTTCATCAACACTTGTTTCGTAAAATTTATGAACGATCATTATGCTGCCATTGCTTATCATCTCCGGCCACTGATCTTTTTTTTGCGCTATTACCCGCAATGTTTTTTGGATTCCTTTTATTGATTCAATGTTGGTTAAAGACTTGCTGAATGAATGTCTTAGCGTTTCTCTTCCTCCTGTAGTTTTTGTAAAATCGAGTTTATTAAAAATGGAAAACTCTTCTTCGGAGTTAAAAATTGACAGATCGTTTAATGTTGTTTTGTCTATTTCCATTACTCAGCGATTAAATTTTAATCTTTCTCCTTTAATAGATTCATTAAATCCATTCATTCCATAAACACAATTCCCATTCACAAATGTATGAGTGATGCTTGCGGAAAACGTTTCACCTTCAAGTGGGCTCCATCCGCATTTATATAAAAGATTTTCTTTTTTCACTGTTGTGTTTTCATTCAGATCAACAACTACTAAATCTGCAAAATATCCCTCACGAATGTAACCGCGGTTTTCAATTTTAAAACACTCTGCAACCGCATGACTCATCTTCTCCGCAATTTTTTCTAAAGATATTTTCCCTTCTTTATAATATTTCAGCATTAATAATAAGGAATGTTGTACAAGCGGAAGGCCTGAATGTACGTTTTCGTAAGGTGGCTGTTTTTCTTCCAAAGTATGTGGTGCATGATCAGTTGCAATAACATCCAAACGATTATCCAGCAAGGCTTTCCACACAGCTTGTTTATTGTTTGAAGATTTAATTGCGGGGTTACATTTAATTAAATAACCAAGCTTATCATAATCATCAGCAGTGAAGTGTAAATGATGAACACAAACTTCAGCAGTAATCTTTTTTTCTTTTAAAGGAATAGAATTAGTAAAAAGAGATAATTCTTTTTCAGTCGAAATATGCAGCACATGTAAACGACTGTTATATTTTTTTGCAAGCGAAACTGCAAATGA
>JALYYX010000309.1 GCA_030946075.1 Bacteroidota bacterium
GCAAGCCCGGCGCCGGTTCCAATTTGTGCACCTACTATACCATGACCACCAAAAAATCTTTCTTTCACACCAAAAAAGTGCATGCTGCCTCCCTTCCCTTTACTGCAACCAGTTGCTTTGCCAAATAATTCTGCCATACAACTTTTTGCACTTACACCTTTTGCAATTGCCATTGCATGATCACGATAGGCAGTGATGAAAATATCTTCAGATGTTGTTGCTGTCATACAGCCTGCAGTTATAGCTTCCTGACCAATGTATAAATGGCAAAAACCGCGGATCTTTTGCATTCCATAAAGCTGGCCTGCTTTCTCTTCAAAGCGGCGCATAAGCAGCATTAATTCGTACCAGTATAAATAAGTTTCTTTAGAAAACTTTGTTGCCAAGGGTGGTTATTTTAGGCGGCAAAGATAAGGGATGGAAAGCAATTTTTTTTGATGAGTTTTTGGCTTGTTAATGCATGTATTTTTTACTTAAAATTTACAACTTAATACCTATAACTTCCTGCTTCACCTTATCTTGCAATTTCATGCTTCATCTTAATAAATTAAGCTTAACACAGTTTAAAAATTATTCAGCTGCTTCTTTCGAATTTAAAGAAAGAGTAACAGGTATTTGCGGCTTGAATGGAATGGGAAAAACAAATCTGCTGGATGCTATTTATTATTTATGCTTCACAAAAAGTTATTTTTCAAAATCTGATCTGCTGAACGTTGAGTTTAATGCTGATGGGTTTAGAATTGATGGAATCCTTACGCAAACCATTGCAAAAAATAATTATAAAGAAGATTTTAATGTTGTATCTATTTTCAGAGGCACTGGCAAAAAAGAAATTTTAGTGAATGATATAGCTTATGAAAAATTTTCTTCGCACATTGGCAAATTTCCATGTGTTATGATAGCGCCGGACGATATTGAAATTATAACCGGCGGCAGTGAACAACGCAGAAAATTTATTGATACAGTACTTAGCCAAATGGATGCAAATTATTTGCAGCAGCTTATTATTTACAACAAAGTTTTATTACAGCGAAACAGTTTATTAAAAAGTTTTGCAGAACAGAAAAAGCGTAATATGCAATTGCTGCAGGTGCTGGATAGCCAATTGATACAACCCGGAAATGAAATTTATAAAAAGAGAAAATCTTTTTTAGAACAACTTATTCCTCTTGCAAAAAAGTTTTATTTGCAAATTGCAGACAACAATGAATTAATTGATTTGTTTTATGAAAGCCAGTTAAATGAAAACACTTTTGACGAAGTATTGAAAACATCATTAGACAAAGATCTGATAATGCAACGCAGTTATGCTGGTATTCATAAAGATGATCTTGGATCGCAATTAAACGGAAAATCTTTTAAAAATGTGGCTTCGCAGGGACAAAAAAAAAGTTTGTTATTTGCTTTAAAGCTTGCAGAGTTTGAAATGCTTAAGGAAAACAAAAGCTTTGCTCCTCTCCTTTTACTGGATGATGTTTTTGAAAAATTAGATGACTTACGAATGCAAAATTTATTACAATGGGTTTGCGTGAATAATGAAAGCCAGGTGTTTATTACTGATACACATTTAGAGAGATTAAAAAATTCTTTAGATAACTTTGGATTTAAGTCGCAGATAATTGAATTAAAATAAATTGTATGAGTGAAGTTTCTATTGGTGATGCCTTAAGGGAATTTTTAAACAAGAGCAAATTAAAAGGCGGCATACAAGCATTACAGATACAAGATGCATGGGAAAAGATAATGGGAAAGACCATTGCAAAATACACTGATAAAATAGAGATTGTGGGCACAACCTTATTTATCTCTTCTACAGTAGCACCTTTAAAAAATGAATTGCTTTATCAAAAAGAAAAAATTATTGAAAGAGTGAATGAGGCGCTGGGTGAGAAAGTGATTACAGAGGTGGTGATAAAATAATTTTAAACTCTTAGCATTCCACGCAATCCCCTTCCGGCATAGTAAGATTCCGCACCGTTGTGATACACGAAGACTGTGTTGTAGCGCCGATCACAAAAAATGGCACCTCCAAGTTTTCTGATGGCATCCGGCGTTTTTATCCAGCTCGAAGTTTTTGTATCAAAATTTCCGAGTTGCTGCAATTCGCGGTATTGTTCTTCTGATAAAAGTTCAATGCCCATGGCATCTGCAAAATCAACAGCATTATTTTTTGGTTTGTTTTCTTTTCTTTTATCCAACGCTTCCCGGTCGTAACAAAGGCTTCTGCGTCCGTTAGGGCTTTCTGCACTACAATCACAAAAAATATATTTACCAGTTTTTTTATCATAACTAACAATATCGGGTTCACCGCCGGTTGTTTCCATTTCATTGAGCGACCATAATTTTTGATAATTATCTTTCAGCATTTTTTCTACTTTAGCCCACTCAATTCCTTTATGCCGCTGCATGTTTTTTTCAAAACGAATTTTTAATATTTTGAGTAATTCTTCACCCTGCTTGGTTGACAACTGTTTTTTATCGTTTTGCATTATTTATTTTTTTAAAAGATATCAGGCATCAGGAATTTCGGGCTCAACCAATTTTGCTAATTTTTCTAAAGAATCCTGCCAGCCTAAATAACACATTTCTGTTGGGATAAGTGACGGGATACATTCCTGGAGTATTTTAAGTTCTGTGCCCACTAAAACTTTTTTGAGCCAAATTGAAGTGATCATTTCTCCGGGTAAATTTGGATCGTCAAAAATATCAGTGTGTTTGATGAATTCATTTGGCTTGATTTCCAAAAATTTTCCACCAAAGGAATGTCCATTACCGGTAGAAAAATTAGTGAAAGACATTTTATAATCCCCTTCTACTCTAAAATCCATTTCATGAACGGTACATAAAAAACCATTAGGTGGAAGCCAAGCGGCAAGTGCATTTGGTTCGGAAAAAGCACGAAACAATTTTTCGGCACTTGTTTTAATTACTCTATGCAATGTTACACTGTTGTTTGCCATTTTATTTTTTAATTACTGATTATTTAATTGGGGGTTGATTGGAAACATTAAACATCCATCGGATTTCGTATTTGTCTTTGCAAGTTCCCCAGTACCCCCAGAATTCTTCGTGGGGTGCAACACCGCCTGTACCTTCTTGAGAAAGCTCTTTATATAAGCGATCAGCTTCTTCTTTAGTGTCGGGATTTAAACTGATAGTAACATTATTACCTGCACTTAATTTATGCCCCATGCTTTCAAGCATATCGGTTCCCATAATTTCTGTGCCGCCAAGTATTGGTAATGCAACATGCATCACTTTGTTCTTATCAGTTTGTGAAAATTCAGGCATACCCGGTTGAGTTGGAATGTCTTTAATTCTCATTACCGGAACAGAAAATTCTGTTTTAAAAACTTTTTTATAAAAGTTAAATGCCTCTTCAGCATTGCCCATAAAGTTGAAATAAATTGATACATGTGCCATGGTAGTTAGTTTTGATTTTTGTTACGGACGTTTAATTTAACTAATGCGAAATTAATAAAAATGTTTGCTATGTTTTGGTGAAAGTAACTTCAATTTTAATAAGCCTACATACAATGAGAACTTTGTTGCGGAAATTAAAATTAAAAATGATAAATATTTTATTTATTAAATTTATATTCTAAAAATTATATTATGCCAACAAAATCAACTGCAAAAAAATCTGCTTCCGGTAAAAAAACTGCAACCGCTAAAAAAACTGCTGCTGCGAAACCACCGTTAAAAAAGGGAAATATAAAACCCCTAATGCCAACTGACTAAAAATGTAGAAGGCGTTTTAATTTTTCAAACTTATAATGAATTTCTGGAGAAACATCTCTGCAGAAATTCATTATTATTTTTTTAAAACCATTTTTTTTGTCCGGATCCTAATTTCATTGTTTTCAAAGTTTGTTCTGGTAAGTTTATTTACCAATACGTGTTCAAGCCTGTGATGCGCAGGCACCAGCAATGCGGCAATACTTACAAATATCAACAGTTCAAATATTGGCCTATGATGGGTAAAGCCTGCAATTAAAGGATGTAGCAACAAGGTGAGGAATTCAAACAGGAACAAGAGGGAAATGATACCCATAAATATTACCAGCCTCCTGTTTATTTTTATGCGGCTTACCAAAAGTGTAAGTAAAAATAATGCAGGTATACAAATGGCTATTATCAGCATTTGTAATTGCTGATACCTGGCTTCCTTATCTCTTATTTTTTGCTCAGTTATTTCTTGTTGGCGTAGTTTTTCATTAATAGATAATATCATGGCTGCTTTTATTTTTTCATGCCCTTTGATAGAGTCTTGTAATTGCACGGCTTGTTCCAGATAAGAAAATGCACTGTCATATTTCATTAAATTTTTGTAAATACCCCTAAGAAATAATGCAGCATCCAATTGGCGGGAAAGAAATTTGCTTTTTTCTGCCAATGAATAACTCATATTGCCATAATAAATTGCTGAGTCATTTACTGCCAGCTTTTCATAAACTTTTGCCATTCCAAGGCTTACCTCACAAAGTAAATCAGCATTCGTTTCTCCTGATAAATAATTGTAAGCATTATGATAATATGATAAAGCATTTGGTATTTCATTTTTAAGTGACAGTACATTTGCTTCCCCAAGAATGGCGGCACCGATAGCTGCGGTATCGCCAGATAACCTGGCTATTGATAAGGCACCGGCAAAATGCACAGATGCAGAGTCAGGTATTTTCATTCGGTAATATGCTTCACCTATGTTCACTTCAATATTATATTTCAACTCTTCTTTTGTTTTTCCCCCCGTAACATCTACCGTGGAGTCTGCACTATACAGGTATTCCAAAGCTTTGGGATAATCTTCCAGTAAAATATAGGTGATCCCAATATTATTTAAGGCACTTGCATAGGTGCGTGGGCTATTTAATTTCTCTGCAATTTTAAGCTGAAACAGATAATTGTTTAAGGCTTTAGGATAATCTCCTAATAAATATTGTGAAGAAGCAAGTTTTGCCAATGAGCGGGACTCACCTTCAATAAATTTTATTCTTTGCGCCAGCAGCAAAGCTTTTTGAGATAATATTAAAGAGGTGTCTGGCTTAAAAGATTGATATTGTTTTGCCAGTTGCAAAAGAAGTGTAACCTTACTGCTGTCTTTTTTTTCTATTGATAACAATCGGGAAAGCTCTTCTATTTTAGTTCCCTGAGCCAAACTGCCAATAGTTAATGTTGAGAAACCACACAACAAAATAAAGCGAATCGTTAGTTTTAAAAATCTCATTGGTGTAAAATTGCTCTTATTCTTTTTTCAAAATTTATTTTATAAAAAAACAATCGATAGAATTAGTATGTTGACCATGACAATGAAATTATTAAAATGAGAATGTTATAATAATTATGGTTTTTTCTACAACCTTCTTACTTTTACTAATACCAAATGTCACATTATAAATTACAATTTATGGAAAAGCAATCAGCAAATATTAAGTCTTTCGATGAACAAAAGAAAATTTTTATAAAAACAATTTCTCAAGCTGAAGAAGTTGTAAGAACGAAATTCATACTGGTTATTGCAGCCAATACATTAGACTCTACAATTGGAAAAGGTTGTACAGAGGACACTGAGTCAGTAAGACACATGTTTAAAAAATTATCTGAGGAAATGGATTTTAATTTTATAGAACTAATAATTCAAGGCGAGGATTATGGCAAGGAAAATATTTTAGGAGCTATTGATATGCTAACACCGGGCAGCAATGATATTGTGGTATTTTATTATTCCGGGCATGGCTTTAGTTATGAAAAAGATGCAGCAAAAAAATATCCGCAGGTAGATCTGCGACCACACCCTTCCT
>JALYYX010000334.1 GCA_030946075.1 Bacteroidota bacterium
TGCTCATATTTAATTTTTATTTACTAAATTTTTGAGGAGCAAAATTACAATTATGAAGACATAATTAATGAGAATATTTTTGGTAGCGAAAGTGAGTGAGAGTATCTTTGCCGTCCTCTTAAAAAAATGCCGCGTTGGTCAAGGGGTTAAGACGCCTCCCTTTCACGGAGGAATCACGGGTTCGAATCCCGTACGTGGTACTGGAATAAAAAATAAAAGCCTTGTTAGTGTTACTTTCAAGGTTTTTTTATGTTGTTGGGGGACGGTACAGGGGACGTTTCAATTAAAATTTAATCACTAAATCGAACTAATTCTGTAGATGATTTAGTCCAAGCGCAAAACTGTGAAGTGTTGAGCAAGAAACATTTTGGTGGTTATTAAAGTTTTCTGTTAGGTCATTTACAGTTGCGTTAGTAAATGAAATTACTTTTATCTTTTCAGCGTTTGCATACTGTTCGGCAATTATGCTTTTTATTTTTGTCGTCTTACCTGTGCCTGGTCCTGCTAATAATATTTTCATTGTTTCTTTAAGATTAGTCATAAATTTATGACGCCTTACCGAACTGCAGCCAATAGTTTACAAACTTTATACAACTTCTGTTAGCCCGCCTTATGGCAATGATTGTGAGGCGTATCTTCTATTGTCCAATGCCATTAAAAATCTCTGCAAATACTTTAGGCAAATCTGTATCAATATTCCCGTTGTAATCAGTATAAGGTATGGCTAAATTATCCAGTAAATTTTTAAAACGTTTGTAACCATTGTTGCCCCTCAATTCTACCCAATTCACATTTAAACTATCGAGCTGAGCTTTATTAGTGTCTGATAATTTATCTGCAATAAAAACAGCACTATCTCGTGCTATTACGGCATCAGCACTTTCTGGATTTCCTTTGCCCATTAGTTTTACTTCGCACTTGTAATCATTACCATCATTGCATAAATAAAAATCAATTTCTCTCACAAAGGTTTCTTCACTAACTGCCATTTTTATCAAGTGCATTTTGTAATTCTCTTGCGGCACTTGATAAAGCATACAAAGTGTTTGCATTAATGGTTTTTCAACTCGTTTTCCTGCTGTGCTCCAAAGTCCGCCACGTAATGCCGCTCTTTGAACTGCAAGAGTATTAATAACTATTAGACTTTCACTAACGTTTAAATCAACACTGACGCCTTGAAATTTTAAAGTAAGCGTTAATTCAAGTTCATGTTCCTTTTCAACTAAAGTTTTTATGGAGTTGTAAAGAGTTTCATAATGTTCGTTTGATGCGTCAATTACAACTTGCCTTGATGTCGAATTAAACATGTTGCCAATAGTTTTCATGTTTAATCCTGAATTGATTGCTATTTCACCTTTTGATAAATCGCCATGTAGAAATGCTTTTTTGTACCAATCAACAGTAACATCTTTATTGTTCAATTTTGCATCAATAATTTTCTTGAAAAAGTCTATTGCAAATTGAAGAAACTCTGCGTTTATGAGAGTAACAATTTCAATTCTGTAATCTTCAAACAAGTTCTATAAGAAGTTCTTCTTTTGAATTTGCTATTTCTTTTGGATTATATACTTCGTTATTTAGAAAGCTATCATCAGTAAATTCAGAAACATACCAAATCCAAATTTCTTTGCCTGTGCTATCTGTTACTTTAGCTGGTTGAAGAAATGCGCCTGTTGTATAAATTTTGGGTTCGTTGTCAAATATCTGTTTCATATTTTTTGAAGAAATTTTTGTTGCACTTTAGTAAATGATTTTACACTTTCAAAAAATTCATCCAACTCTTCATAATTCTTGAAAACATATTCTTCTTTAAGTTTATGGAAAGGATTTTTATTTATTTCTCTTTTAAATTTTCCTCTATTTTCTTCTTCTGCAATAATGAACATTTTAATTCTTAGTTTATGAACCTGAAATAATCTCAATAAGCCTTTTGTAATATCAGTAGAATGTTCCACTTCAAAACCATGCGTAGGAAATCCTTCATCATCAAACCAAATCACATCAATAAATCTTACAGTATCAACATGCATTTGCGGAATAGAACCTTCTGGAATTTGATTTTCAGAACACAACTCACCAAGAACTCCATAAATACTAGTTCTGCCTCTGTCTGGTGTATAAGTTCTAAACCCAAGATAACTTCCTATCAAAATCAGCTTAGCTTGCAAATCGCTATGTGTAACTTCGGATTTAGTATCAACTTCAATATTTATTATTTTACTTATCGCCTCTAATCTGCTTAAATCTTTTTTAAACCCTTCTAATTTTATTTCACCAACTTTATTCAAATACAACTCAGGAATTTCTTCAATAAACATTCCGTCTTCAGTTAAAACAGTATGAAACTGATAATCTCCTTTTTTAGTTTTAACTAACTTCTCTATATTAGAAATAAGATTGGCAAGAGAACCAACGCAAACATCAATTTTAGTTTTATATTTTTTTGCAATTACAAAAGCTCCTTCTTTATTGTAATCATTTAATTTATTTATAACATTGGGTCTTATACCATGCCAATCACCCTTTCCGCCAAAAAGAAAATACAACATTCCCTTTTCATCAATCAATAATTTTTTTGAAGTATCAATTGCTTTAAGTTTTGACTGTTGAATTCTTTCTAATTCATCTAACAATAACTTTCTATCTTCTGCTGTGAATTTATCTGCTGCCATATAGTTAAGCTGCGTTAGGGATTGAAGTGGAAAGCCCGCAACGAAGCATCGGCTTAGTGCGTTGGCGTGAGGACTTGTAACGGAAAGCCCGACCCCTTGCGTAGCTTGGGGAAACGCCCAAATAACAAAACAAAAAATTATCGTCATCTTTTCCTGTGAGAAAAAAATATCTCCCTAAACTCTTTGTTGTTTTTCCTACAGTTCCACTTCCTGCGAATGGGTCAAAAACTAAATCATTTTTAAATGAATAATATTGTATCACCCGCTTGCAAAGTTCAACTGGAAAAACTGCTGAATGAACTTTGTTAAAACAAGGGTCAATCTTCCAAACATTCGTTGTTTCAAACCCGTCTGGCACTTTACTTTCTTTTACTGTGTCCCAATCGTATTGGCGAATGTTCCAGTCTAATAATTTTTCAGTGCTTTTCCGATATACCATTAAATATTCAGTTATTGCATTTGGTTTATATGCTAATGGTTTTTTATGTTGGGCAAAACCTGCAACACGGTTTTTTACACTTGCCTCTGGTTTCATCCAAACAATATCATCAATAAATTCCCAGCCCATTGCAATTAAGTAAGGATGAATGTCAAAAGGAATTGGAAAACGTTTACTTGAATGTTGTCGGCTAATTCTTGGGATAATAATTGGAGAGGTATTTAAAATTAAAAACCTTCCTTCTTTAGTAATGCGATGAACTTCTTCAAAAACTGTTGCAAGAAATTCTAAATAGTGTTTGTAACTTGGATAAATTGAATAGTCTCTGGCATTGTAATAAGGTGGTGATGTAAATGTTAAATGAATGCTTTCATCCTTAAGCAATTTCATTGTTTCAACTGTGTCGCCTTTAACTACAATATTTTTTAAATAATCATAACTTTCTGTGTGCGGTTGATGAGAAGGAGTTTTTTGCGTAGCAAAAAACTCCTTATAAATTACTGTTCGCACCATTTCATTTTGGTGATTAATTAATTCTTTCAGATGTTCGTCAACATCTTTATCACCTTTAAAAACTAAAAGTCCTCTTATTGCTTGGGAAACTATTTTTGGGTCTGTGTCCTGAAGAATTTCTATAAGTGTTTTTTTTGTCTTGGGATTTCGCATTCTTCCAATGGAAGAAACCGCCTCACGCCTAACATTGGTATCACTGTCGGAGATAGCAACTTTTTTTAATGCTTTTAAATATTCGTCATTGGTTAGCTTGCCTAAATTCTTAACAGTCCAATACCTTATTTGACTACTTTTGTTGTCAAGAAGTTCTGGTAGCCAACTTGCATCAAAGTTGTCTGGAAGATGTCCTAAATGTTCAAGTATATTCAGTAAATAAGGAGTGCTATTTTTATTTTCTCTAACAAGTTTTCCAATAGTTCCATTGCCTTCAGTTTTAAGTTCTCGTATTTTTTCTTTTGTCAACATATGAATAGCTTCAAAGTTATAGATTTTAAATGTCGTTTGGCGGGAAGATATTAACAAGAATTTGTCGTTCTCCAACGAGATATCCAGATGCAAAAGACGGTTTATTAAAATGGTATAAAATAACTAAAGGATCGAATTGGGGGAACTTTAATCAAATGAAAAATTCTTTTAATTCTGTAGATGCAGTTGGAAACGATTTGTACGTTTTCAATATCAAAGGAAATGAGTACAGATTAATAGCAAGAATTTTCTTTAAAATTAGAACAGTA
>JALYYX010000361.1 GCA_030946075.1 Bacteroidota bacterium
AGAAGATATTTTTTACTGCCATTTTTATACTTTAAATCAGATGGAAGTTGTGCCACAAATTCAATTATTCTTTGATCAAGAAAAGGCTCTCTTCCTTCGAGCCCTACGCTCATGGTGGCTCTGTCCACCTTTACCAGTATATCATCTACCATATATGTTTTATAATCAAGCGCCAGCATTGTATTTATAAAATCATTCTCATTATTTATTTTTCCAAGATCGTTGTACAGGTTAATTTTTTGATGAAACCTCGTCAGCAATTTGGTTAACTGCCTGTCAGTATATTGCTTGCTTAATGTGTCGGGAATTATATTGGCATCATCAGAATTTAATATTTCCGCAACTTTACCAAAAGCATGTGCTTTCCGTTTTAATCCGGGAATTGAATGAAAGGGAACAGTTGGGATAAAGTTCCCTAATGCAGTTCGCAAAAATTGTGGTGTGATCTGGTGAATTGCATTTACCCTGTTTAATTGCGGATAGCGGTTGTAGCCGGCAAAAATTTCATCACCACCATCAGCAGAAAGCGCTACAGTAACCTGTTTGCGGGCAAACCTGCTCACCAGCGTAGTTGGTATTCCGGAGCTATCGCCAAAAGGTTCATCATAAATATCTGCAAGCAAGGGGAAAATATCCTGTGCTTCTTTGGTGGTACAATAATATTCGTTGTGATCGGTACCTATGTGTTCAGCTATTTTTTTTGCATCCGGCGCTTCGTTGTATTTTTTTTCGTGAAAGCCAATAGTAAAAGTCTTTATTTTTTGAGAATTATTTTTTTGCAGGATCGCTGTAACTGCGGAACTGTCGTATCCGCCGCTTAAAAATACACCCACAGGTACATCACTTACCATACGGTATTGAAAGGCAGATGTAAATATTTTTTCAACTTCATCTTCAGCATCCTGTTCCGATATTTTTAGTTTTGGCTTATTGTAATAATCTAAAACATCATAGTATTTTATTTCTTCAACCCCTTTATTTTGCAGATCTATTTTAATATAATGGCCAGGCTGAACTTTAAAAGTATTTTTAAAAATTGTGTGAGGCGCTCTTATGTAACCATATTTAAAAAAGAGTGATACAGCTTCTTCATTAATGCTTTTTTCAAATCCCGGATATGTATAAATAGATTTTAATTCAGATGCAAAAAGCAAACAGTCATTCTTATAAAAATAATGTAGAGGCTTTACTCCAGCCCTGTCTCTTAAAAGATAAATAATTTGTTTTTGAATGTCATACAACGCAAAGGCAAACATGCCGATGAATTTATGCACTGCTTCTATGCCGTATTGCTGGTATGCTTTAATAATAACTTCAGTATCAGAATGAGAATGAAAAGAGTGACCTAAGGTTTCAAGTTCTTTGCGTATATCCGAAAAATTATATACTTCTCCATTTAAAATAATCACAACACTTTTATCATCACTATACATTGGTTGATTGCCTTGAGAACTAAGATCAAGGATTGACAATCTTCTGTGGCCAAAGCCTATGTTGGCTTGTGGAGTTTCAAAAAGAGCTGTTCCCTCATCATCAGGCCCACGATGTTGAAGACAATCGTTTGCTTTTTTTAAGTCGGCCAAAGAAAGTTGTTTATTAAAATCACAAAAGCCTGTTAAGCCACACATAATTATAATATTTTGAAAAGGTACAAAGCTAACTATAATGCATGATTGATTTTATAAACGGAACTTATGGAGCCAAATTGCTTTTACAGATTTTGATAAGATAATCTTCCAACTGATGAATGATCTTCGGTGCTGAAAACTTTTCTTTGGTTATGTTAATTATACTTTCCTTATTGAAATTGTATTTAATTGCTTTAATGATAATATCGGAAAATGCCCTGGTATTATTATTCTCAGCTAAAAAACCATTCATACCATCCTCAATAATTTCAGCAATCCCCCCCGGTGAATTAAATGCTACAACGGGTATTCCTAACATACCTGCCTCTAATACAACATTAGGAAAACCTTCATAATGAGAACCAAGAAGGAAAAGATCAGCATCATACATATTTTCATACGGGTTTGACTTTTGCCCTTCAAAAAAAACTTTGTTTTGTACGTGAAGTTTATTAGCTAGTTGCTGTAAATTATTTTTTTCCTTGCCATCACCAATGATGTGTAACCCAAAATCAATTTCCAGTAACGCAACAGATTCTAATAAACGATCAATTCCTTTTTCAGAAGAAAGCCTTCCTACAGTAAAAAATTTATATTTATTTTTTTGAATTGGTATCGAGGATATTCCAATATTGGGAATGTCTTCAACGGGATTATAAATTATTGTAGTTTTCTTTTTTTTAATTTTATAATTTTTTACAAGATCGTTTTGCATGTACTCCGACTGGCAAATAATATGATCAATATTTTTATAGAATTTTTTTAAGAGATAATGATACACTTTGCCATATCCGGAACTTTGGCTGTTAATGCTTATAATACTTGATTCACGGGCCACCCATTTTAAATTTTGGGGAAATAAAAATTTAAAAATGCTTAGAAAAAGATTAAGATGATTGGATGCAGTAAATAAAATATCCGGTTTACTTTTTTTTATGATTTTTAAAATTGTAAACAAAGAATTTCTTACATTTTTTATATTTAAAAAAGTAACTTTTACATTAGGATTACTTATTTGATAAAAAGGATTTGAACCATCCAGAATATAAAATTCTACATTAAATGCATCAGTATTAATATTGTTGCACATTATGGAGATAAATCTTTCTGACCCCCCACATTTAAAATTGGGATGAATAATGCAAAGATTTATTTTCTTACCCGGTGTATTCATTGAGATTGTGAAATTATTTTAATTCTATTAAAGAATATATCTGCTGGAGGCCGTTGTAATACTTTTCTTTTGAAAAATCTGTTTTTATTTTTTCCTGTGCTGCCAGCGACATCTTATTGTACTCAGCTGCAGGTAAGTGAAATGCTTTTAAAATTGATTCTTCAAAATCTTTTTTATTATGATTAAAAACAAATCCATTTTGTTCATTTGTAACAATTAGGTTTGTGCCTGGTTGATCTGAAACTATGGGCACTATGCCATAACTCATTGCTTCCAGTAAAGAATTATTGGCAAAAACTATTTTTGCAGGAAGAACGAAAAATTTTGCTCTTTTATAAAAGGATTCAGGATTACTGCAATACTCTGTGAGAAATAAATTATCAGGCTTATTATTTATAACTTCTTCCTGTTCTTTAGCAAATGAAGAATTCGCTACCATGCCTACAAGATAATTAACAGTATCTTTTAATTCAGGGTTTTTTAAAGATGCTGAAAACCAATCTGCATTCCTCTCCGGAATTATTCTGTTTAGCCACAAGAATGTTATGTCTTTCTCTTCAAAATGTGTAATGCTATTTTCCGGATTTTTATTTACGGCGTTGTGAAGAAAAAATAAATTTTTATTAAGCTTTTCAAGTACAGGCTGCATGTATGGTTCCCTGTACCAAACAATTTTTGAAAATTTATAGCAAAACCACATGGAGAATCTTGTGATCCTGTCGAACTTATGATTATTATAAAAAAGCAAATCGCCTCTTTCGGCACATATGCATTTGATGCGATATAGTTTCCCTAATAAAAGATATAAGAAAGCAGAACGGTCACCGGGATAAATTTCTATATGATGAATATTGTTTTTATTTTTTTTTAAAAAACTGTTTACCTGCTTTAGTCTTTTAAAAATATTTCTGTTTAAAATATTTTGCTCTCCTTTATTTTTTAAATAATTCTCAGAACCTGCTTTATTGGTTGATGTAAAAAAGTATGGAGATAAACCGTAATCAATTATAGAATCTATCTGTATAGCATTTTTGTGCGCCACTACATCAATAAAAATCACAACTTTTTTTTTCATTCTTATTGAATTAAATAACCGGCCATCAGGTGTTCCCAGCTTTTATCTCCTGTTTCAGTTGCAGAATTTCCTTTAGGTTCTTTATTTAAAACCCTTTTATCCAATATGCCGGCCCCTACAAGTTTTTTTCTGGATTCTATTATCCTGTCTTTTATCTCAGGTTTTTCCATCCATTGTTTTTGCGGCGGCTCGTACCCGATTTTATCTGTGCGCCAGCAAATTTTTTCCGGCAAAATATCAGAAAAGCTTTTTCTCATTATCCATTTGGTCCACCCTTCGTGTATCTTATATTCTGCAGGCAGAGAAAATAAAAACTCAACCACTTCATGTGAGAGGAAGGGTAACCTAACTTCTCTTGAACTAGCCATGCTGTTGCGATCAGCATAGCGTAACAGAATTTGTAAATCCCCGCCCATGGTACTATACCGCAATGCTGTATTAAGATTGTTTAAAAAAGGAAATTCAGTTTTAAATAAATCTGCAGAATAAGCAGAAAAAAAATCTTTGTTGAAGGGTTTATTAATTTTTTGTTGTAACCACTGCTGGGTTTTTTGTATAGAATGCATTTTACCCGCCAAAAGTTGGCGTAAATATGATTTGGCATTTATTTTTTGTGTTGCATTAACGGTGTTATTTTGATGCAAGTTTTTATATGCAGCAAATTCTTTTTTAAAAGTTTCTTTATTGGTTGATTTTAAATGATTGAAAAAGATATTAAAATACCAGTGATAACCTCCCAATATTTCATCAGTTCCCTGTCCGTCTAACAATACGGTCACATCATTATCTTTTGCCAGTTTCATAACCTCATACTGTACTAAAATGCTTGCGCCACCAAAAGGTTCATCCTGGTAGTAAGCAACTTTTTCAATTTGCTCAAGCAAGGTTTTGTCAGAAGGATAAACAAAGTGTGGTTCTACATTTGTTTTATCAATAACCATTTGCATAAACTCACCTTCATCATTTTTAAACCCCGGAAATCGTGCACTAAATGTTTTTTGTTTAAATGC
>JALYYX010000362.1 GCA_030946075.1 Bacteroidota bacterium
CTTTAAATAATATGATATTATCTTTTACCTCTGCCAATGCACTTATGGGTGTTGAACATCCACCTAATAATGTACGCAGAAAATCTCTCTCTATTTTTGTACATATATCAGTATGTGCATCATTAAAAACTTTACAGGCTTCAAAAGAAACTAAATCATTTTCCCTGCAAACAATCATAATTGCACCTTGCGCTGGCGCAGGCAGCATCCAGTTTAGATCAATTGCATTTTCCGGACGAAGATTAATTCTTTCTAATCCGGCGGCGGCAAAGATGGCTCCGTTCCAATTATTCTCATACACTTTCTTCAATCGTGTATTTACGTTTCCACGTAAATTTTCAATTGAATGATTTGAATATTTATTTAGCCATTGTGCTTTTCTTCTTATTGAACTTGTAGCAATTGTTGCCGGTGAATTTTTATCTTCTAAAAAATCTTTCCCTTCTTTATAAACTAAAATATCTTTATAAGAAGCCCTTTTTAAAACTGCTGCCTGTTTAATTCCCTTAGCCAATTGTGTTGGCACATCTTTCATGGAATGAACAGCAATGTCAATCTTTTTATTTAGAAGAGCAGCATCCAGTGTTTTTGTAAAAATGCCCTGCACGCCCAACTCATACAAAGGTGTTACTGTATCAACATCGCCTTCACTTTTTATATAAACCAGTTCTGATAAGAAGCCGTTTTCTTTTAACAGTGTTTGAACCTGTGTTGCCTGCCACACAGCCAATTCACTTTCACGTGTACCTATCTTTAGTACAATGTTCATAATCCAAGGTGATTATTCAAAGCATGTATGTATTGGCAGCCTTTGTTATTCTCTTTCTTCAATTGTTTAGCTAACGTGGAAACTGTTTTATGAATTTTTTCTTTGTTGTGAGCAGTCTTGTCTTCGGACAATTCATTAAGATGGGATTTTATTTTTCGTAGTACAGGATTGTTTACCTGCATTCCATACCATTCCTGAAGATCATTAATTGTTTCATTAATGATTTGCAAAGCTTTTGGAATTTCTTCTTTACGCTTATTAATTGTTTTATTAAGAATGGCGGATATTTCATCAACATTCATTAACTCAATTCCTGCCAAACTTTTTACAGCAGGATCTACGTTCTGGGGTATGGAGAGATCAAGAATTAAACGTGCTTTTTGTTTTGTAAAGAAAGATGGTAATACAGTATAAGTTTCTGATGAAGTGCTTACTATCACAACATCTGCATCATTGGCAGTAGCAGGCAGATTTTCATAAGCGATAAACTCTGCTTTACATTTTGCTGCAAGTGCTGATGCTTTTTCATCCGTTCGGTTACAGAAGCTTAAAGAGCAATCCGGCAAGTATGTTGTAATATTTCCGGCTATGTTATTACCAATTTTTCCTGTGCCAACAAGAAGTACTTTCTTATCGGTAAGATTTGGAATTTTATCCTTTATTATTTCAATTGCGGCATATGATACCGATACAGTTCCTGAGCTAAGCCTTGTTTCTGTCTTAATTCTTTTAGAAGATTCAATTGAAAAATTTATTACCCGCTCTAAAAAATTATTGATACACTTATGCGTCTTCGCAAACTTTGCCGCCATCTTTAGCTGTGATAAAATTTCATGGTCCCCAATAATTTGCGAATCAATTCCTGCAGCCATTTTAAAAAGATGTTCTACTGCTTCAAGTCCTCTGTGAGTATATCCATGTTCTATAAAATCTTTTATTCTTCCCTGTGTATGCAGGCAGAGCAATTCTATCAGTTCCTGCGGAGCAGAGCTTATGCCATAAATTTCTGTGCGGTTACAGGTAGAAAGTACAAATGCGCCGGGAATATGTTTTTTTACCACTTCATTTAAAAGCAGTTCACATTGATCAGTGGTTAAAGAAAATTTACCCCGAACAATTACATCGCTTTTGCGATAGTTGATACCGGCAATGCAAAAATCAGATAGAAAATCGTGGTGGGTATTGATCATAATTTCTCTCAATGCAAAAATATTAGCCGCCGTAGGGAGAATAGTCATAAATGAGTCATAAGAAGCGGGGCAGGTTTTATTTGTTGGCAGGCAATTACATTTGCACATATATTATTTAATGGCAACAATTAAGAGAGGAGTTATTTTAATGAATCTGGGCTCGCCTGATTCAACGGAAGTTAAGGATGTAAAAAAATACCTTGACCAATTTTTAATGGATGAAAGGGTGATCGATTATCCTTATCTATTAAGGTTGCTATTGGTTAAAGGAATTATCACTCCAACCCGTGCACCTAAATCTGCTGAAGCATATAAAACCATTTGGACAAAAGAAGGATCGCCTTTAGTAGTGCTTACAAAACAATTGCAACAGGCATTGCAAAATGAAATAGAAGAACCCGTTGAGATCGCCATGCGGTATGGCAATCCTTCTCCTGAATCGGCTTTTGACGCATTGTTAAACAGAGAACCAGGTATTGAAGAAGTAATTGCATTACCGCTTTACCCGCATTATGCAATGAGCAGTTATGAAACAGCTGTACAATATGCAAAGGAGATTCATAATAAAAATAATTATTCTTTTAAACTCACTTTTATAAAACCTTTTTATAATGAGCCAAATTATTTGCATGCACTTGCAGAGAATATCAAACCCTATGTGGAGAGGGATTACGATCATCTTTTATTCAGCTACCATGGAGTTCCCGGCAGGCATATACGCAAGAGCGATGTAACAGGATGCCATTGTTTGCAAACAGATAACTGTTGCGAAGTAGCTTCACCTGCACATGAATTTTGTTACCGTCACCAGGTGATAACAACTACAAAACTAGTTACAGAGATTTTAAATATTTCTAAAAGCAAATACAGCATTTCATTTCAATCACGTTTAGGCAAGGGATGGCTTACACCTTTTACTGATATTCGTTTAGCAGAATTGCCTAAGGAAGGAATAAAAAAATTACTGATCATTTGCCCTGCCTTTGTAAGTGATTGCTTAGAGACTTTGGAAGAAATTGCTATCAGGGGAAAAGAAATTTTTATGAATTCCGGGGGCGTATCGTATGAAATGATTCCTTGCTTAAATACAAATCCATTATGGGTGAAAGCAATTGAGGGATGGGTGAACCCCTCTATCTCCCCAAAAGGGGAGGATATGGAGAAGAGTGTGGAGAATAAAAAGCTTTAAGTGGGCGAGTAGTGAGAATAAAATAATAAGCAATTGGTAAGTAACAATCAGCAAAAAGCAGTTGGCAATTATAAAATCATATTAATCTTATCATCCTGCAAATCATGGTTCAGACAATGTACCTCTACATAAAAGCATTACATATAATTTTTGTTATCACATGGTTTGCCGGGTTATTTTATATCGTTCGGCTATTTATTTATAGTGCCGAGGCAAATTTGAAACCAGAACCCGAAAAAATTATTTTATTAAAGCAACTCGGTATCATGCAAAACCGGCTCTGGTACATCATTACGTGGCCTTCTGCAATTCTTACTTTAATTTTTGGAGGATGGCTTTGGTATTTATATGGAAGTTTACCAACATGGCTTTTGGCAAAGTTGTGTTTTGTGTTGGGATTATTTTTATATCATCTTTCATTACATGCAATTTTTGGACAACAAGCCAAAGGAATATTTAAATATTCATCTCAGCAACTGCGTATGTGGAATGAATTGGCAACACTCTTTCTCATCATAATTGTAATGCTTGCTGTAGTAAAACAAATGCTCAATGTGGTTTGGGGAATAGCAGGTCTGTTTTCCTTTGCGATGGTATTGATGTTCTCAATTAAGCTTTATAAAAAATACAGGAAGGAGTAATTCTATTTTGATTTTGCAATTACATAATTCGTGATAAGCGCTTTTGTTGTGCTATCACTTATTTTTGATTTTACAAACATTTTTTTTAAAATTGGCTCCCATTGTACAACAGTATATTTCGCTGGATTTTTTAAAGCATGGCATGCGGTGCAATCCCGGATATAACTTTTTTTCCCGTAGGATAATTGTTCTATTGTTATTCCCGGCACTTTTATCTGTGCTTTTGCTAATTCAGTATTTGCATCAATATTTTTTTTAGAAGAAGTGCATGCACTGATAACAAGCAATAAAAAAAGAAAATATTTTTTCAATACGTTATACTTAATTATAATGATATACCTAACAAAATCCTTGCCTCAGCACGTTCATGATCGTCCAGGACTTTATTTCCGGGAGCATAAACTGTTTTACGAACATTCCCTAATTGAGGAAGGTAACTAACAATTACAAACCATTTATTACTTCTGAAATTTAATGTCGGTCCTGCATAAAAAACAGAGTTCTTCCAGCCTTCATTCTTTTCAATATCATTTTTGTTTACTATTTCTACCCCTAGTCCCAAAGCTGGTTTTAGATTATACATATATGCAAGGTCAAATTCAATTGGAGTAATCCACCCATCACTTTTTACGTTTCCGTTTTTCCACTCAAATTCTTTTTCAAATTCTGCCACACAATTAAAAGCAAATAAACTTTTACCAACATATTTATCCAGGATTATTTTTGTTTCCAGTTCTACTTCATCGCCTCCTTTAATTCCTGCTTCAAAATATAATGCTGATCCAACCTTATTCGCAGAAGGATCAGATAATTTTAATTTCCATTCATTGCTAAAACCAATTTCATTTGATGTTGTGGTTTCGTTTAACCCCTCGCTGAATCTTTTTTGAAAGCGATTGAAATAAAAAGCTGTCTGAAGATTTTTGCCTAGCCCAAACTCCAGTTCCATTCTTTGATCCTGTGCATGGAAAAATTGATTTTGATGTCCAAAGCGTGATGTATGCCAGAACTCCAGGTCTATAGCGCCCTTTGGTAAAACATTAGTAGTATATGTTCTCGCAAAAAAACGATCCTGTGCTATTGTAGATAAAGCCGAAATACAAAAAGCAAATACAAATATTTTTTTCATATGGGTGTTTTCAGCAAATAAAGTTTTACTAACCGTAAATTTTTACGAAAAAAGAAAAAGAGGTTTACGAAAAACGGAATTAATGAAACAACAACTCACAGGGCTTTAAACCCGTGTGTTTTTTAAAGGCTGTAGAAAAATGAGAGATTGAAGAATAGCCAAGCAATGAAGAAACATCGGTTACACTTAACCCTCTTTCATACAAAAGATATTTTGCATGTTCCATTCTCTGGCTTTGAAAAAAATCAAAAATAGTAGTGCCATACATTTCTTTAAATCCTTTTTTTAAATAGCATTCATTAATGGCAACCTTACGGCTTAAAGCCTTTATAGTTAAGGGTTCGCTGATATGGAGCAATAAAATTTCCCTGGCCTTTGCAATCTTTTCCCTGTCAGCTTCATTGGCCAAAAACTTAGCGGTAAAAGAATCTTCAGCACTACCGATCATACATTCCATACTATACAATAAAAGCATTTGCGTTTGTGCATTGATGTAAATATTTTCAAGACTGTCGGTATATGAATGATTAAGCAAAGCTTCCAATACTATTTTTGTTTTACCACATAAAGGCATTGCTTTGGAAAAAGAGGAAGTGTGTTTAAAATTTAAAATATCATCAGAGAACGTCGTTTGTTTTATACCTTTTACAAACTGAGAAAGATGGGCCGGAGTAAATTTGAAACTTACAAGATCCACGGTATCAATTCTCTCTTCACAATTTATTGACTGATGAAATTTACAGGAATCACATTCAGTATTTTTTGCCCTGCAATAAGTATTGCCCGAAATACAAAATTTCAACTCAAGATGATTTTCTTTTGGCTCATCTTTTTTAAAATGATACACCATAATGCCTGTATCCGGAATATTGACTTGTGGTAATTTTTTAAATCTTTTAATACTGTACTGAACAGAACCTGGAATTGTTTGTTCCTTCTCCTGCAATAATTCGTTTTGCAAAGCCGGTTGCCAAAGCGCAATTGGTAATATGTCTGAATATTGCTCCATTAAAAATTATCTGCAAAGATAACATACAAAGCAGTGAGATCATTAATCCTAATGTCACGCCTTTGTAAACAAAGCAAAAGAAATTATACATTATGCAGCATTTTTTTATACTTAAAACGCGGTTTAAATGCTACAAAAAGGGGGACGTTATTGATGCTCTGAATTTAGGTACTTCCTCTTATTTTTTGTAAGTTTGCATGATTCACAATTTTTAGTTTTTTAAAGGATCTACAGCAAATTATGAGCATAGAAACAGCAGTCCCAACACCCGAAATTTTAATACCCGATATTCATGGTTATGGTGCAGACAGCATCCAGGTGTTAGAAGGTTTGGAAGCAGTGCGCAAGCGCCCTGCGATGTACATTGGCGATATTGGAAACAAGGGCTTGCATCACTTGGTTTATGAAGTTGTAGATAACTCAATTGACGAAGCCTTAGCAGGTTATTGCAACAATATTACTGTTACCATTAATGAAGATAATTCAATCACTGTTCAGGATGACGGACGTGGTATACCTACAGGCATGCATACTAAGGAAAACCGCAGTGCTTTAGAAGTAGTAATGACTGTTTTGCATGCAGGAGGAAAGTTTGATAAAGATTCCTACAAAGTGAGTGGTGGCTTACATGGTGTTGGTGTGAGTTGTGTGAATGCATTGAGTTCAAAATTGCATGTAGTAGTAGATCGTGATGGTAAAAGATTTGAACAGGAATATGCAACAGGTATTCCTAAATATCCAGTTAGGGAAGTTGGTAAAAGTGATACGCATGGAACCTGTGTGCAATTCTGGCCTGATACAGGCATTTTTATCGTTTCAGTTTATAACAGGGAAATTTTAGAAGGACGTTTAAGGGAATTATCTTTTTTAAACAGAAAGATCACCATCGTTTTAAATGATCTAAGAGAAAAAGATGATGATGGGAATACTTACACAAAAACATTTTATAGTGAAGGAGGAATTGTAGAGTTTGTTGAGATGCTGGATAAAAATGCTAATCGTCAGCCACTGTTACCAAAAGTTATTTATTGTGATGGTCATGATACCAACAGTAATGTAATGGTAGAAGTTGCCATGGTTTACAACACAGGATACCAGGAGCATTTGTTCAGCTATGTAAATAATATTAATACTATTGAAGGAGGAACGCATGTTGCAGGTTTCCGTCGCTCTATAACCAGAGTTTTTAAAAGCTATGGTGAAAAAGAAGG
>JALYYX010000364.1 GCA_030946075.1 Bacteroidota bacterium
TTTTAATACCGTTATCGTTATTCAATATGCTGATTACGGGAGCGTTGATATTGCTGAAACAAAATCACTGGCATTTTTAAAAGAGAATATATTTGCGGCACCATGATATTAACGCAGGAAAATATTAAGAAAGTTGTGCAGGATTATTTTAAAGATAAGCCTGTAAATAAAGTGTATTTGTTTGGCAGCTATGCAAGGGGTGATGCAGATGAAAATAGTGACGTTGATTTGTTGGTGGAATTGGATTATTCAAAAAAAATTAGTTGGGGATATTATTTGTGGCAGAATGAAATTTCTGACATAATTAAGTTGCCTGTGCATGTTGCCTCGCAGGAGGAAGTACATGATTTTATTTATTCTTTTGTTTCAAAAGAAAAAGAATTGCTTTATGAGAAATGAAAAGCAAAACGATCAGGTAAGAGTAATAGATATTTATGAAAGAATAAGAATTATAAGATCGAAGATGAATGTAATAGATTATGATATTTATTTTGAAGACAGGTTTTTGAAATTGGCATTTGAAAGATTAATAGAAATTATTGGAGAAGCAGTTATAAAATTAAGTGACGAGTTCAAGCAAAAATATTCATTTGTGGAATGGCATAAAATTGCAGGTATGAGAAATCGCTTAATACATGAATATCATAAAGTGAATTATAATATTCTTTGGGAAGTCCTTAGTGAGGAGATACCTGTTTTAGAAACACAAATTGAAAAAGTATTAGAGAACGAAAAAATAGATTTAGCATCTATTTATTCTGGCAAGTGGAATTTTAATATTGATGCAATAAAAGAAAAGCTTACACTTTTTTTTAAAGACAAACCAGTTATTGAAATATACCAGTACTATCCGTCCATATCTGAAATTGAAGATTTGAATTTGTACGTTGTATTAGATGAAGGAACAAAAATTGGTTGGGAAATAAATGGATGGATGGAACAGCTAACAAAAACTTTACAGCGTAAAGTTTTATTAACAACCGAAGGGGATTTATCTAACTCATATTTTAAAAAAGAATGGCTCGATGGCAAAGAATTAATTTATAAAAAATAAAATCCCGTAATAGTTTTTAAATGCAGGCACTAACAAATAAAGTAGAAGTTGTATCGAGAAAACCAATGACGTTTTGGGAGAGAATGTATTTGCCCGCAATTCTAAAAGGTATGGCAATTACTTTCAGCCATATGTTTAAAAAGAAGCCAACAATAAATTATCCTGAGAAGAAGCGACCATTCAGTCCTGTGTTTCGCGGCTTACAAATTTTAAACAGGGATGAAGAAGGCCGGGAAAGATGTACAGCCTGCGGATTATGTGCAGTTGCCTGCCCTGCGGAAGCTATAACAATGGAAGCTGCAGAACGCCAGCCCGGTGAAGAACATTTATATAAAGAAGAAAAATATGCAGCTAAATACGAGATAAATATGCTGCGTTGTATTTTTTGTGGATTATGCGAAGATGCTTGCCCTAAGGATGCAGTGTATTTAAGTGAAACTTTTGCGCCATCAAATTTTAACCGCAAAGGTTTTATCTATGGAAAGGATGATCTTTTAATTCCTAATCCAAAAACAGATCCTGAGGCCTATAAAAAAGCGTTAGGAAACAGGGCGACACATCCCGAAGGGCATGGCAATGAACATTGAAGCGTTTAAGACGTTTAAGACGTTTAAAGTATTTCAAACGTTTAAATTTAAATACGATGAGTAATAAATTAATTTAATGTTACAACCTTTTTAAACCATTTAAACCCTTAAACGCCTTAAACGATAATGCCCATCACCCAACTACTATTTTGGTTTTTATCAGCGCTTGCAATTTCAGCAGCAGCGGGTGTAGTGATAAGTAAAAGCCCTATCTATAGTGTGTTGTGGCTTATAGTTCTCTTCTTCGCAATTTCGGGCCATTACATTTTAATGAACGCACAATTTCTTGCAATTGTAAATATCATTGTTTATGCAGGCGCTATTATGGTGTTGTTTTTATTTGTGATAATGCTGATGAATTTAAATGCTGATGCAGAGCCTGCAAAAAATATTTATTTAAAGTTTGCTGGTGTTATTGCAGGCATGTGTTTGATGTTAGTGCTTGTCGCAGCCATAGGCCAATCACCAGCCATAAAAGTTTCTTTGGCTAAAGGAAGTAGTATCGGATTAATAAAAAATCTTGGTATGGCATTGTTTAACGATTATGTGATCCCTTTTGAAATAAGCAGTGTATTATTTTTAAGCGCTATGGTTGGCGCTGTTGTTATCGGTAAAAAAGATATTGAAATGGTAAA
>JALYYX010000369.1 GCA_030946075.1 Bacteroidota bacterium
TTTTATTTGACAGCACAAATGATCTTGTAAAAAATTCTCCTTTAAAAAATAAAAAAATAAGGCAGGCAATTAATTATGGCATTGACAGAAAAAAAATGATGCTGTATGTGCGAAATTCAATTGGCACTGCAGCCGAAAGTGGTTTTGTTCCGGCAGGATTACCATCCTTTGATTCAATTGCAGTTAAGGGTTATTATTATGACCAGGCAAAGGCATTGCAACTTTTAAATGATGCCGGATATCCAAATGGTAAAGGTTTACCGCAAATAAAATTATTAACTATTCCCCAATATGCAGACCTTGGAAGTTATATTGCCAATGAATTGCAACAGATAGGAATTAAAGTTCAGGTAGAAGCAATTCAAAAGAGTTTGTTGCTGGAGCAAACTTCAAAATCGCAGGCATTATTCTTTCGCGGCAGCTGGATTGCAGACTATCCTGATGCTGAAAATTACTTAAGTGTTTTTTATAGTAAGAACCCGGCCCCACCCAATTATACAAGATATAAAAACCCTGCGTTTGATGCGTTATATGAAAAAGGATTATCAGAAAAAAATGATTCTGTAAGGGCAAGAATTTATCAGGATGCAGATAGACTTGTAATAAATGATGCACCGGTTGTGCCACTCTGGTATGATATGGTGATACACCTTGTTCACCCCTATGTTACGGGGTTTACTGCAAATGGATTAAATTTGCTCGAGCTGAGAAAAGTAAAATTAGATAGGTAAATTGAAGGTATACGTTAAACTTAATTTAACTTACTTAAACCTAAAACCACTGTAAATATATAGCCGTATATTACATTGCTAACATTCTATAAATTTAAACATAAACGATGCTTGCAATTTTGATTTTCTTTTTTTGTCATTGGTTTTTTTCTTTATTTTTTCATTCATTTTTTTTACATAGATACGCTTCCCACCAAATGTATACTACTACTAAAGGTTGGGAAAAAACATTTTACCTGATGACATGGTTTATCCAGGGTTCTTCATTCTTAGTTCCTCGTGCATATGCAGTCATGCATAGGATGCATCATACTTTCAGCGATACTGAAGAGGATCCGCACTCACCTCAGTTTTTTAAAGATATATGGCACATGATGTTGCACACTGCTAAAATTTTCAGAGCTTTTGTCACCGGTAAAAATTTGCCAGATCCCCAATTTACAAAAGAATATTTACCGGTTTGGGAAAGGGTAGATAAAATTGGTAACAGTGTATATTCACGATTATTTTTTGGCGCATTATATCTTACATTCTATATAATTTTTGCGCCATCTTATTGGTGGTTTTTATTGTTGCCAATTCATTTTTTAATGGGTCCAATCCAGGGAGCAATTGTAAACTGGTTCGGTCATAAACTTGGTTACAGCAATTTTGATAATGGCGATCATTCAAAAAATACTACTCCCTGGGGATTTATTATGATGGGTGAATTGTTTCAAAACAATCATCATTATTCTAAGTACGATCCTAACTTTGCCAAGAAATGGTTTGAGTTTGATTTCACTTATATAATTATGAAAGGCTTACACCGTATGCGTATTATCAGATTTAAAGAACTTGCAAAAGTTGAGAATAATCAGATGCAAGTAGTTAATAATAATGAGATGATTATTCAACAAAATTAAAAATTATTTCTTTAATTTGTCTTTAAACACTTTCAGAAATTTTTCAACCTTAGGCCTTACAACATAATAGCAATAAGATTGTTCAGGATTGTTGAGGTAATAATCATGGTGATATTTTTCGGCAGGATAAAAAATGGTGAATGGCGAAATTTCAGTAACTACAATATTATTATAAGCTCCACTCTTATTTAATTCCTCTTTATATTTTTCCGCCTTTTCTTTTTGTTCTTCATTGTGATAAAAAATTACGCTACGGTATTGAGGCCCCACGTCATTGCCCTGCCGGTTTAATGTAGTAGGATCGTGTGATTGCCAAAATACTGCAAGAAGTTCATCAAAACTTATTTTGTTTTTATCATATTCGATATTTAGACATTCAGCATGCCCGGTTTTTTTATCGCATACCTGCTCGTACGTTGGGTTTACAACATGTCCACCACTATATCCACTCGTAACATTAAGTACTCCATCTAATTGCTGAAAAATTGCTTCGGTACACCAAAAGCAACCTGTGCCAAGCGTTGCCATTTCAATATTGCCAGTTTTAATATTTTCATTAGCCATAACAAATATTTACGCAAAGATACTAACCAAAGTTTTTTCACTTTATATTTCCGAACCAGACTTAAGAAAAAGAAGTTAAAGTACGAAAAGTTATAAATATTAAACAGTAATTTCAATCAAACTCATATAATGAAAAACTTAATTTTAATATCAGGTTTGTCAATCTTCTTTTTATCATCATGTGCACAACGCCACGGGATACAAAAAGCAAATGCATTTTTTAGAACTGTAACTCATGGAACTATTGCTGTTGATAATAATGGGA
Organism: Bacteroidota bacterium; assembly: GCA_030946075.1. Classification (GTDB taxonomy): domain Bacteria; phylum Bacteroidota; class Bacteroidia; order Chitinophagales; family Chitinophagaceae; genus Ginsengibacter. The sequence continues at coordinate 2,466 of JALYYX010000369.1, forward strand.
ATCCATTAACCAGGGGTTCAGATATAGAGCGTTTTATTTACATAGAAGTAAAAGGCAATACCATGCCGAAAATAAAAAGTGTCGTGTATAAGGGAGAAGTATTCACGG
>JALYYX010000029.1 GCA_030946075.1 Bacteroidota bacterium
CCTACAATTCCATAATCGGCGGCTTTAAAGAAGGGGGCTTCGGGATCTTTATTTATCACAACAATTACCTTGCTGCGGTTAACGCCGGCAAGATGCTGGATGGCACCGGAAATGCCAACGGCAAAATATAAATTGGGCGCAATTGCCAAACCGGTTTGTCCCACATGCTCATGATGCGGACGCCAATCAGAGTCTGCGACAGGGCGGCTGCAGGCAGTTGCAGCGCCTAAGGCTTTCGCAAGGTCAGTAATGAGATTCCAGTTTTCAGGTCCTTTTAATCCACGGCCACCGCTAACAACTATCTCCGCTTCACTCAATGGAATTTCTCCTGCAACTTTATTTACAGCAGTAACTTTTACTTTGGCTTCGGGTATTTGAATGTTGAGTTCAGCAACTTCTGCAGCGCCATCTGTTTTATTTATTTTGTATGAATTAGGATTGAGGGAAATTATTTTTATATCTGTTTCAATTTTCACATTGGCAAATGCCTTTCCGCTGAAAACATTTTTCTTTACAACAAAACCATTGCTTACATCAGGCAATGCAACAGCGCCAGAAACCAGTCCTGCCTTAAGTTTTGCAGATAGACGTGGAGCAATTGCTTTGCCGTCAACATTATTTGCAAACACGATAACTTTTGCAGCAAGTACTCCTACAGCTTGTGCAAGTGCATTGGTAAAAACCTGTGTATCCAGCTCATTGACTGCTTCACTTGTTATGGTGTGAATTTTCTTTAACCCATACGTCCCCAAAGCAGCAAGGTCATCATTCACTTTTCCAAATACAATTCCTTCGGCAGTTGTATTTAATAATTCTGCAACCTTAGCGCCATAGCTTGCTGCTTCAAAAGAGTTCTTCTTTATGTGCCCTTCACTTTGATCTAAAAAAATTAAAACGCTCATATTTATAATTTGACAATTAGATGATTTGACAATTCGACAATTTATATTCTATTCTATTCGATTCTACCTTCTCCATAATCTTCTTATTTTTCTCCCCTATTGGGGGAGATAGAGGGGGCCTAAAAAACTTTTGCTTCTTCATGAAGTAACCTCACGAGTTCTTCAGGTTGATCGGCCGGAACAAGCTTTACGCCTGCTTTTGGTGGTGGCAACTCAAAAGAAACAATAGAAGTTAAAGCATCTACTGCAACAGGCTCAACTACTTTTAATGGTTTTGTTCTTGCCCCCATAATTCCTTTCATGTTTGGTATGCGCTGTTCTGCAACTCCCTTCTGGCAACTAACAACAATTGGTAATTGAACTTCATTCACTTCTTCCCCTCCTTCAATCTCCCTTTCAACTGTTGCTGTTGTTCCGTTCAAAGTAAATTTTGTTGCGTGAGAAATATAAGGAAGGTCTAACAACTCAGCAACCATACCGCCAATTGATGAACCATTGTAATCAATTGTTTCTTTACCGGTAAATACCAGGTCGTAATTATTTTGTTTGGCAACTTCAGCAATTTGAGATGCAATATAAAAGCTATCCTGGCTGTGTGCATTAACTCTTATTGCTTCATCGCCACCCAAAGCCAATGCCTTGCGGATGATAGGGTCTGAATCTGCTCCGCCAACATTTATCAAATGAATTTGCACAGAAGAATCAGATTCTTTTAATTCAATTGCTCGTACCAGCGCATACCATTCATCGTATGGATTAATGATGAATTGTACGCCTGTTTCTGCAAATTTCGTATTGTTATCTGTGAAGGCTATTTTTGCCGTTGTGTCCGGTGTTTTACTTATACAAACAAGTATTTTCATCTAACATTTTTTAAAGAGCAGCAAAGATAGCGGTAAAAATAATTGTATGGACAGGATAGAGAAACTGAAAGAATATTTACGAACGAATGATAAAGACAGCTTTCTGCAACATGCGCTGGCGCTGGAATACATTAAGACAGGCAATGATAATGAGGCTGAAAAATTATTCAAAGAAATATTGCGAAGGGAACCTACTTATGTAGGCACTTATTATCATTTAGCCAAATTACTGGAAGGGAATAACAGAACAGAAGAGGCGATAAAAATTTATGAAAAGGGGATGGAGGAAACAAAAAAG
>JALYYX010000317.1 GCA_030946075.1 Bacteroidota bacterium
TCTTCATAATTAATCTGAAGAGGTTCTTTAAATCTTACTTTTAATAATGAGCCTTTCTTTTTTAGCTTCAATCCTTTTTTATTAAAGGCTCTCCAAAAGCCACTGATAACAACAGGAACTACAACGGGTTTATTATGTTTTATAAGAAATGCCGTTCCCTTCCTTCCCGGTGCGAAAGGCTTAGTTGTGCCCTGGGGAAAAGTAATTACCCAATTATTTTCTAATGCCCTTGCAATATTTCTTGTATCGCCGGGGTTTAATCCTTTTCTAACTTCTTTTGCATCTTTATTCCATGTTCGCTTTACAGTTATACATCCTGCCATTCTAAAAAAACGACTTATCAAACTTCCCCGCATTGTTTCTTCCGCTGCTACAAAATACACACGGGTAAAGGGATTTAGAAGATAATAAGGAATGCCTAACCGGTTTTGCTTTCCCCATTTTACTGCAGAAAAAATATGAAGAAATGTAATTACATCAGCAAAATATGTTTGGTGATTGCTAACAAATAAAACATTTTTTTTGGGGAGGTTTTTGAGATTTTCTGTTCCGGAAATTTTTAGTTTATTTATAATGGCAAGACCGGGGTAACTGAATATCCCTACAAAAAAATAAATTATTGATTTTACAAGCTTGGTTTGCTGCAGCCCTTCCATCCATCGCTTCATAATAAATCATTTAGCTTAAACAATCGTATTGCAATTTAGCAAACAAAATTTCTTTGGATTTTATTTTTTTGATTTTAGTGGAGAATACCGGGCTCGAACCGGTGACCTCTTGCATGCCATGCAAGCGCTCTAGCCAACTGAGCTAATCCCCCATTATTTATTTTTTAATATCATCAAAGCAATCCGTCGCTAACAAATTTATTTTATTCTTCGGAATACTTCCGGCATCTTTTGGATCAGGATATTCAATCATGATTTTATTCAAAATGCAGTTACAATACCCTGCTGCATTAGCGCCCAATCCCTCACTTACATGCGGCACACAGTTATCCATAAACTCCTTTTGGTCGGTGGCACTCCATTCTGATTTATTGCTTGTCTTTCGGGATTGATTGTCTGATAAAGTATTTGCATCGGCTGTTGTGCATCCATCTTTTAAATCGGCTTCCGTAAATTTTATATCGGCATCATGTTCATCAGGAAATTTTTCTTCTTCTTTTTCTGTGATACAACGGCAAAAATTAAAAGCATCCGCTGCCTTCATTTTTTGTGCTACTTTATTAATGCAATTGCTTAAAAATTTATTTCGATATGTTTTAGACCAATTTGATACAGAAGATTTATTATTTGGAAGAGACGTATCATCTTTGCATGAAATAAAAAAAATAACTGTTACAACTAATAAAAAAAATTTCATACTAAAGTTTAAAATTATTCTCCCCAAATTTCATCTTTTCCCTCTATCCATAATTTTACCTGTGCGTTGGTAATTGATTTTGGCCTTTCCAGCGGAAACCCTAAAGCCCTGTCCCAGCAAAGGCTTGCAAGCACACCGAGTGATCTTGACACACCAAATAAAACGGTATAAAATTCATATTCCTTCATTCCGTAATGAACCAATAAAGCGCCGCTGTGTGCATCTACATTTGGCCATGGGTTTTTTATTTTCCCCAGAGATTGTAAAACCGGTGGCACAGCCTCATAAATATTCCAAACAGTTTGTACCAATGGATCATCAGGCATATGCTTTTTCCCAAACTCCATTTGTGCGGTAAACCGAGGATCAGTTTTTCGCAGCACAGCATGCCCATAACCCGGAACAACTTTACCTTCCTGCAAGGTTTTCTTTACATATTCCACTATCTGTTCTTTTGAGCAACACTCGGTATTAAGCTGCTCCCTCATTTCAAATATCCATTTTATCACTTCCTGATTTGCCAAACCATGTAACGGCCCTGCAAGCCCATTCATTCCGGCAGCAAAACTTAAATAGGGATCGCTTAATGCAGAACCTACCAAATGTGTGGCATGTGCTGAAACATTTCCTCCTTCATGATCTGCATGGATGGTCATATACAACCGCATCAATTCCTTAAAGCCTTCATCTTCATAACCCATCATGTGTGCAAAATTTCCTGCCCAGTCAAGCAAGCCATTGGGTTGAATATGATCGCCGTTTTTATATTTCCGGCGATAGATGTAGGCCGCAACCCTTGGCAGGCGTGCAATCAAATCCATTGAATCATCAAAAACTGCTTCCCAATAATCTTTTTTACCAAGACCTGCAGCGTATTTTTTTGCGAACTGACTTTCTGTTTGCAACGCCATAATAGCAACCACAAATTGCGTCATTGGATGTGTAGTTACAGGCAATGCTTCAATAGTTGCAAACACATGATTTGGTACATGGCTGCGGCGTTGCCAAACACTTGTAAGATGCTGCACATCCTCATCTGTAGGCAATTCTCCAACCAGCATCAGATAAAATAATCCTTCGGGCAAAGGCTCAGAACCTCCGGGAGCTTTTGGTAATTTTTGTTGTAATTCAGGTATAGAATATCCACGAAAGCGAATGCCTTCCTGTGCATCGAGCAAAGATGTTTCTGTTACCAACCCTGTTATGCCGCGCATACCCTGGTAAACCTGCGACAGCATTACTTCTCCAATCTTTTTGTTGCCATGTTCTTTTAAAATATCTTTTATCTCTGCTGACATTACATCAGATTTTTCCTTGAACTTATCTTTGATGACACCCATAAAATTTATTTAGCTGTAAAGTTAATAAAAGTCAATGGTCATAAGTCAATAGATAAAAAATTGAAATATTAGTTACACTAGCATTTATTAACAAATGACTAATGACCAGAATTATTTCGGAGACCTTCTGTAGAGATAATATGCAAGTAAGGCAAAAAAGATATTTGGTATCCATGCTGCAATAAAAGGATCGAAGTTACCCTTCATTGCAAAAACAGATGCAAATCTTCCCATTAAAATATACAATACACTTATTCCGATTCCTATAGCAAGATGAAAGCCGCTGCCCCCGCGGATTTTGCGTGATGCTACAACAGCGCCTATCATTGTTAATATTAAAACCGAAGGCGGACCTGCATCTCTGGAGCTTTTTTCCAGCATCAAATTGTTTACATTTTCTGACCCACGAAGTTTCTCCAGGTTGATAAACTCATTAAGTTCGTTGGTAGGTAATTTATCCTTCATGTATTCATCTCTTTGTAAATCTCTTGGCTTAAAATTATATTCCATTTGTTTGGAAGGTATTTGTTTTAATTCTTCATGAATACCATTGATATATCGTTCCAAAACATTGTTAAGTCGCCATTTTTTGGTAGCAGTATCCCATACAATTGATTCTGCTCTTAAATTACAAACCAGTTGATTATTGCGGAATGTTTGCACAAAAAAATTATTACCTGTTCTGGTAATGGTATCATAATAGCGAATGCCGGCGTAAGAGAATGAATCTAATCTGAAATAATAATTATTTATAAAAGTTTTGTTTTGAACACCATTATAACTTTGATCAATATATTTGGCTGAAAACATTGCCCACTTTGCGTTTGCTTTGGGCAAAAAACTTTGATTGGCCCACCATAATAGTAATGATAAAATAATTCCGCCAACAAAATAAGGCCTTAAAAAACGGGGAAAACTTATACCATTACCGAGGATAGCAATTATCTCGGAACGGCCTGCCATAACCGATGTAAAAAATATTACTGAAAGAAAAACAAACAATGGGAAAAGCAATGCATCTATCCGCGGAATAAAGCCAAAATAATATTGTGTGATGATGACAGATGCAGGAAGCTTTATTCGGGCAAAGTCATCTGTTTTTTCACTCAAATCAATAATTACAACGATTAATGTTAATGCAAACAGACAAAAGAAGAATGTAACAAAATATTTTTTAAGTATGTACCAATCGAGAATTTTCATGATGAGATATAAGTTGCCTGCATTAAACAGCAAAAGTAAAACTTTATAATGCTGGTCAGTTACAAAGTATCACCTCAATTTAATAATATCATCACAAGTTATTTTTTCTCGGGCCGTAAAATAGCAGTTACAACATTATTTCCATTTAATAATAATTTTGCTGCATCCTGTACGCCCTTTATTGTTAAGGCATTTACATACTTTTCATAATCAATAAAATATTTTGGATCGCTACCGGGAAATTTAATATCCTGCAACTGGGTAAGCCAATAATTATTTTCTTTCATATTCACTTTATTCTTCTCATGCCATTGCGTTTTTACTTTATCCAGATTTTTCTGTGACGGCCCAAACTTTTTTAAATTTTCTATCTCTTTATTTATCGCATGCAAAAGGGTATCTACTTTTTCCGGCCCTGCAGGAAGTTGTAAGACAAATGCATAATGCGGATAGGGTACTTTTTCAACCTGTGGAGAAATATTACCTGTATAAATTCCCTGAATTTTTTCACGAAGCTCTTCAATAATACGAATGTTTAATATTTCACTTATAGCAGCAGCTTTCAGCTCAATATCTTCACTGTAGGGGATCTCGCCATGGTACAAAGCAACAATAAGGCTTTTTTGTTCCTTCCCTTTGTACACGTTTACATTCACCTTACCGTTTACAGGCCTTACTTTATTATCAATAAAAAAATATTTTTTATGAGATGACGGGAGGCTTGCAATATATTTTTCAATAAAGGATTTTATCTCGTCTTCTTTAAAATTTCCCACAAATGTAAAATGCATTCCATTTACATCACCAAAGCGTTCTTTATAAATTTGCAATGCTCTGTCAAGATTTATCTTATCGAAATTTTCAGCTTTGGGGAGGGCAACGGGTGCCAAAGGGTTGTTATTGAAAAGAACTTTATACAATGTGTCAATAAAAGCAAATTGCGGATTGGCACCCAGCATCGCCATTTGCGATTTATTTTTTTGAACATACGACTTAAACAAGGATGTATCACGACGGGGAGAAGTAAAATATAAATACATTAATTGAAACATTGTTTCAGCATCTTTTACTGTACTGCTGCCACTCATGCCTTCTGTAGTGCCCGTAAAGGTTGGAGTTGCAATAGCACTTTTTCCGGCGAGCGCTTTGCGAAGATCAGTTGGAGGAAAATTTCCGATACCCATGCTACTCACTACCGCGGTAGCATATTCTGCACTGTATTTATCTTTTAATCCGTAACTATTTTTACCGCCCGGCCTTACAGCACTAAATAATATCTGATCATTTTTAAAATCTGTAGACTTTAATGTTACAGTTACACCGTTGCTTAAAGTAAGTTCCCTTGTACCAAGATAATTATCCTTTTTATCAGCAATAATTTTTCCGGCTTTTGGAAATGCATTTAATAAAGAAGAGCCAATTATTTTTTCTTCGTAAGCTGTTACATTCATGTTTTCTACAGCATTTACTTTTGCAAGAAGTTCATCTCCTGTGGGTAAAACTGTATTGCCGTTGGGTTCCGGGCCGGTTAATGCAATAAATTTATTTGAATTCTGTTTTAAAATATCACCGACAGCGTTTACTTCTTCCAAAGTTATTTTTGGAATTAGCTGCTGATAATATTCATGTTCTTTATCAATCCCCGGCATTGATTCCTGCGTTAAAAAATTTCTGATATATTCCTCAACATACAATGCAGATTCTGTTTTATCTTTTTCTTTATACATCTGGTCCATCTGGTTAAGCAAATTCTTTTTTGCTCTTTCTAATTCTGCTTCTGTAAATCCAAATTTCTTTACACGTTCCAGTTCCTGCACAAATGCCTCTAAACCTTTTGTTGCATCATTTGAACCTGTTGCGATCTGTGCCTGAAAAGACTCGTAGCCTCTTGCATACGAACCGAAACCTGCCCCGGCAAACACAAACGGAGGATTTTCTTTTTGTGTTAATTCCCGTAACCGCTGATTTAAAAGTGTGGTAAAAATATTTTTTACAATATTTCTTTTATAATCATTAAGCGTAACCTCGGGATTTATTTTTTTGGCAGAATAATTAAGCTGAATAATATAATTAGTTGCCTCCTTATCAGTAACAACCATACCTCCGCTTTTTGCATAAGGAGGAACTGCTGCATTGGTACGGGGTTTTTCCTTAACGGGATTTGTAAGCCTGGCAAAATAATTTCTTATCATTTCTTCTGCCTTTGCAGGCTCAATATCTCCAACTACCATTACAGCCATCAAATCAGGACGATACCATTCTTTATAAAAACGGCGAAGGCTTTCATATTTTGAATTTTTTATTATACTGTCAATACCTATGGGTAACCGCTCAGCATATTTTGATCCTTCAAAAAGCTTTGGATAAATTTTGCGAAACATTCTTTCCTCAGCACCTTTCCCTAACCTGCTTTCTTCTAAAACAACAGGCCTTTCCTCATCAATATCTTCATTTGTTTCAAGTAAATTATGAGCCCAGTCTTCCAATATCTGAAATCCTTTATCAAGATTTCCGGGTTTATCAAGAGGGATGGGGAGAATGTAAACAGTTTCATCAAAACTTGTGTAAGCATTAAGATCGTTCCCAAAAGTTACACCAATTGATTGAAGAAAAGAAACAAGATCATTTTTTTTAAAATGTGTGGAACCATTAAACGCCATGTGCTCGGTTAAATGTGCCAGCCCTTGCTGGTCTTCATCTTCCATTATAGAACCTGTATTAACAACCAGCCTCAACTCAACTTTTTTTTCAGGCTTTTTATTTTGCCTTATGTAATAAGTTAGTCCGTTTGAAAGCTTGCCGATTTTTACTTTTGGATCAACAGGTAACTTGTCGTTGAGATTTGTTTGCGCAAAAATTTGTGCTGAAAAAAAGAATAACACAATAATAAGGCGAAAAATATTCAGATAGAATTTCATTTTTATAGTTTTTTAGAAATACAAATATAACTGCACTGAAGCGAACCAATAATCTCTTTGGAATTAAATTTTAATGAAGAATCTCCAAACATTTATGCAGGCTGTCTTTCCAAATAGGGATGTTAATGCCAAATGTTTCTTTTATTTTAGTGGTATCTAAAACTGAATACTGTGGCCGTTTTGCAGCAGTAGGGTATTCTGAAGTTGTGATTGGATGAATAGAGCATTTGCTCTTAATAAATTTTTTAATAGCCTTAGCAAAATCATACCAGTTAATTACTCCTTCGTTGCAGTAATTAAAAATTCCTGACTGGTTTTCTTCCTTTTTGATTATTTGCATTATCACCGCGGCAAGATCTGCTGCGTATGTGGGAGAACCATGCTGATCACTTACTACCTTAATATTTTCTTTCTCTTTTAATAACCTCAGCATAGTTTTTACAAAATTATTTCCAAAAAAAGAATACACCCATGAGGTGCGAATAATTATAGCAGAAGAATTATTATTCAACACAAGCTCCTCTCCTTTCAGCTTTGATGCACCATATACATTGATGGGGGAAATTTTATCTTCTTCTTTGTAGGGAGTTAATGCTGTGCCATCAAAAACATAATCAGTTGAAATATGAAGGAGTTGAGTTTGATGTGCTTTGCAAACAGTTGCCAAATTACCGGCTGCATCAGCATTTATAAGAAATGCTTTCTCTTTTTCTGACTCGGCTTTATCAACAGCAGTGTAGGCTGCGCAATTTATGCAATGATCAATTTGCTGCTGCTCAAAATAATTTTTTACCAATTTAAAATTATCTATTGGTAAATTCTCTCTTGTGGCAAATAAAAATTTATAAGAAGGAAATTCATCAGAGATCTTCCACAATTCCATTCCTAATTGTCCGCCGGCGCCTGTAACTAAAATTGTTTTTTCAAAAGAGAGATCGTTCATTTCAAACACTTTTATCCTTTGTACACAAAATTATTTTTGAATTCATTGAGGTATGGATGTTTCATATCTTTTTCAGAAATATTTTCTTTCCCTGCAGGAATTTTCCAGTCAATACATAAAGCAGGATCATTATAAGCAAGGCCACCTTCACTTTCTTTATTGTAAAATTCATCACATTTATAAAATACTTCTGCTGTTTCACTTATAACTGAATATCCATGAGCAAAGCCTTTTGGCACTAACAATTGTAATTTATTTTCGGCAGATAATTCTACGCTATAAGCCTTTCCATAAGTTGGTGAATTTTTTCTAAGGTCAACTGCTACATCTAAAATATTTCCGCTTAACACTCTTATTAATTTGGTTTGCGCAAAGGGGTTCATTTGGTAATGCAACCCGCGAATAACGCCAAACTCTGATCTGGCCTGATTATCCTGAACAAAAT
>JALYYX010000401.1 GCA_030946075.1 Bacteroidota bacterium
GGTGACCAAGTGCTGCAACAAAAACCCTGTTCTCATTTTTAGGATCAATAGCAAGCCCTCCAATTTGCTGAACATTCTCTAATCCAAGATGTGTCCATGTTTTTCCTGCATCAGTTGACTTATACATTCCGTTACCTACAGAAAGATCAGGTCGCTGCAAACCTTCGCCACTGCCAACATACACAACATTTGGATTAGAGGGTGATACAACCACATCACCAATTGATCCTGTAGGCTGATCATCAAAAATAGGGAACCATGTCCTTCCAAAATCTGTTGTTTTCCAAACACCTCCATTGTTTACACCGATGTAAAATACATTCGGTTGCTGAGGAACACCCACTGCACCAACAGTTCTTCCGCCACGGTGTGGCCCAATCATCCGCCACTTCATGCTGTTGAATAAAGATGGATTAATTTGAGAAAGAGATTTTAAAGAAATAATCGAGGTTAAAAAGATGAGTGAGAAAAAATATTTTTTCATATTTTAAAGATTGTAGAAATATGAAGATAAGAGAAAATGTAGCTGCCAAAACAATTACAAATAATTCGTATGGAAAAATTTGATGTAATAATAATCGGTCCCTGTGTAATGGCCGGTATATAAATATTCGCCAATAAGGATTTTAAACTTCTTTAGAATTTCTTCAGATTTAAAAACTAATTTGTAGCCGAAATAAACTTAATTATGATAAAAAATTCTGTAGCCCTTTTAATTGGTCTTATCTTTTCCATCTCCATTTTTGCCCAATATAAAGTTGTAAAAACATTTCATATTGCAAGCCCCGGCGGTTGGGATTACATCGCAGTAAACAATGGCAAAATCTATGTTTCACATAGCACACAGGTAAATATTCTTGATGAATCAACTGGCGATTCCATTGGCTTTATTCCGAATACAACAGGCGTTCATGGAATTGCTTTTAACAATGAGCTTGGCAGAGGATACACAAGCAATGGAAGATTAAACACTGTTACTGTATTCGATTTGAAAACAAACGGGATAATTACTCAAATAACAACCGGCACTAATCCTGATGCCATTTATTATGAGCCTTTCTCTAAAAAAATAATTACCAATAATGGCCGCAGTAAAAATCTTTCTGTGATAGACCCTGTTACCAACACAGTTGTTTCTACAATCGATGTAGGCGGTAAACCTGAAGAAGGTACGTCAGATGGAGCAGGAAAATTATATGTAAATATTGAAGATAAAAATGAGATTGTTGTTATCAATACAAAAACTTTTACTGTAGAAAATCATTGGTCCCTCGCACCCGGTGAAGCACCTACAGGGCTTGCATTGGATAAAAAAACAAAGAGGTTATTTTCTACATGCTCCGATTCAAAACATTTGATTATTATGGATGCGACCAATGGTAAGATCATTGGCAAATTACCTATTGGCAGCGGATGTGATGGTGTTGCATTTGATGAAAAAAATAATTTGATATTTACTTCTAACGGAGATGGAACACTTACAGTAGTAAAAGAAAACTCTGCAAATGATTTTAAAATAATTGCTACGGTTACTACAAAACCTGGTGCAAGAACAATCACTATAGATCCAAAAACAAATATGCTCTTTTTACCTGCAGCCGATCTTCAGCCCGCCGATCCTGCAGATCCAAAAGCACGTCCCAAAATGATACCCGGTAGTTTCCAGGTTTTAGTTGTAGCAAAAAATTGATCTTGTTTTAATATAAATTCTTTCCTGCAAAAAAAGGTATGCTTATTGCTAAAAGTTTTAAAAATCGATATATGAACTACAGGTTAAGATTATTTGTTGCATTAATGTTCTTTATTCCCGCAATTGGTTTTTCACAAAAAGATACGCTCGTAAAAAAACTGGACAGCTTAAGTAAAACAGAAACAACGGCTGAAAAAAAGAATAACAATACTAATCCGTCGGCGTACAACGATTCAACTAAATTTACTTTTAATAACTTTTTCGTTTTATTGGGAAATGATTTTAAGCAGCAATTCACTTACCCATTTCATTTAAAGAAAAAAGATTGGGGAAGGATTGGAACATTTGCAGCAGTAACAGCAACGCTGGCACTTGCAGATGAAGCAGGAAGTAAGTTTTTTTCAGGACTTGCGAACCGAAATAAAGCAGTTTCATCAACAAGTAGTTTTATAACAAGTTTTGGAGGCGTATATGAAGTTGCTACCATCGTAGGTTTCGGAACTGTCGGATTTATTTCTAAAAATGAAAAAATAAAAGCTACTGCCTTTCTCGCAACACAATCTTATTTAACGGCAGGTGCAATTGAAACCATTCTAAAATATTTAACCAGCAGGCAGCGCCCTAATTATATTGATCCGCAAACAAATGAAAATGATCCAACATTTCATGGACCATTTTATAAATTCAAACCACAAACATCCGGACTTTCTACAAATTCTTCATTTCCATCAGGCCATACCACTGCGGTTTTTTCTGCAGCCACGGTTTATGCTTTGGAATATCGTCATCATCCATGGATACCAATTGTTTCATACAGCTTTGCAACATTAGTTGGTATAAGCAGGATGACTGAAAATAAACACTGGCCTACAGATGTATTAGTTGGTGCGGCGCTTGGTTATTTAAGTGGTAAACAGGTAGTAAATAATTATCACCGCTACATGAAAATTAAGCAGCCTGAAAAACCATTAAGACCGGGCAGGCAAAAGAAAGGCGCACTATCCTTTAATCTTCAGCCCTTAGAGGGTAAACTATTGCCTGGCTTAACTTATAGCTTTTATTAATGGAAGGTCAATCTAAACAGCAAATAAAGAAAAAAACAAAACTAGTATCAATAAAACTATTAGTTCTGCTGGCTGTTTTTTCGCTTACACTTTTTATTTTTTGGATGATTGCCGGTGAGATCGTATTGGAACACGAAAGCGGTTTTGATACATCTGTATTCCATAAACTTACTTCTATCACTTCTCCTTTTGCAACTAAAATAATGTTGTTCTTTACTTTTTTGGGATCAAGTGAATTCTTACTTCCCGCTTACATTATCCTCACTGCTTATTATTTATTTTTAAGAAAAAATTCAAGACTAA
>JALYYX010000411.1 GCA_030946075.1 Bacteroidota bacterium
GTTTCTTTCCACCGTCATACTATCAAATAATGCGGAACCCTGGAACAACATCCCAATTTGCTGACGCAATTGTTTTCTTTCTTCTTCCGACATTTTAGTAAAGCTTTTTCCATCATACAAAATCTCACCGCTATCAACTTCAAATAATCCCACCATACATTTTTGCAAAACGGTTTTACCGCTACCGCTGGTGCCAATAATTAAATTGGTTTTACCGGATTCCATTACGGCGCTTACATCTTTTAAAATTTCTTTACCTCCGAAACCTTTTTTTACATTTTTTATTTCAATCATTATAGTAAGATTGCTGCCAATATGTAATCGGCAAATAAAATTAATACACAACTTGTTACTACTGCTGTTGTACTGGCCCGGCCTATTTCCAGTGCGCCGCCTTTTACATGATAGCCATAAAATGCAGGAACGCTGCTTATTATAAATGCAAAAGTATATGCTTTTGCAAGGGCAAATGTTACATAAAAAGGAGTAAAGCCCTGTAATAAGCCTTTATCAAAAATATCTGCAGAAACAATACCACCCATTGTGCTTGCAAGTCTTCCGCCTAATATGCCGAGCAGCATTGCAATAATAACTAACAAAGGAATTGTAACTAATGCAGCCAAAATTTTAGGCATTACTAAATATGATTTTGTGTTGATGCCCATTATTTCCAATGCATCAATCTGTTCACTTACTCTCATGTTTCCTAACTCGCCCGCAATTTTACTACCAATTACGCCGGCAAGTACAATACAAACAAGAGTGGGAGAAAATTCTGTAATAACAGTATCTCTAACAACTTGTGATATGGTTGTTTTTGGTACTAGTGGATTTGTTAACTGTGCTGCAGTTTGTACAGCACTTACAGCACCCATAAATATGGAAATAATAACCACAATACCCAATGCACCAATACCAATTTCTACGCATTGATGAATAAACTCTTTCCAATACATTTTAAAATTTTCAGGCTTTGTAAACATGCCTTTAATTAATAAAAGGTATTGGCCAAATGTTGTAAAGAATTTCATTTCTCGATTTTAAATAATTATAATCTTAAACATCACGACTAACTTTTTTAAATCTTTTCCACCATCGTGAGCGCTGTACAATTTCATCCGTTTTATTATTGCCTTTTATTTGTGCATCAATAACTGCTATTAATACCATATTAAATATACTGCGAACCTGACTACCAAGCTGTAAAATATGAACTGGTTTACGCAAACCCAATAATATAGGGCCTATCGCATCGGAACCCCCGATCTCCTGTAATAAATTATAAGCCACGTTACCTGCTGCAAGGTTGGGGAATATTAATGTATTCACATCCTTATTTACGAGTTCGCTGAAAGGATAGTTGTCTTTAAGTATCTCTTTATTGAATGCAACATTTGCCTGCACCTCACCATCCACAACCAAACCAGGATCTTTCTCTTTCACAATATCTCTGGCGCATGCTACAAGTTTTGCTTCTTCAGAATTGCTACTTCCGAAATTGGAATAACTTAACATTGCTACACAGGGTGTGATGCCGAAATGCTTTACTTCCTTTGCTACCAAAAGCGTTATGTCTGCCAACTCTTCGGCTGTAGGGTTAAAATTTACTGTTGTATCTGCAAGAAAGAGCGGACCTTTTTTAGTCATCATAATATACATGCCCGCTACTCTTTTTGCGCCATCTTCCATACCAATAATGTGCAACGCCGGCCGGATTGTATCAGGGTAATTTTTTGAAAGCCCAGATATCATTGCATCTGCGTCGCCTGTTTCTACCATCATACAACCAAAGTAGTTGCGGTCTCTCATTATTTTTTTTGACTCATAAAAATTGAATCCTTTGCGCTGCCTTTTTTTGAAAAATAATTCACCATACTCTGCACGCTTTCCATCCATTGCATCACTTTTAGGATCTATTATAGGAATGCCTTCCAGATCAATGCCGTTTTGCAGTGCAATTTTTTTAATCTTTATTTCATCTCCCAACAAAATAGGATACGCCACACCTTCATCCTGTACCAATTGTGCTGTCTTTAATATTTTTTGATTCTCTGCTTCAGCGAATACAACTCTCTTCGGATCTTTTCTGGCTTTGTTACCAATGATTCGTAATAATTGGTTATCAATTCCAAGTCTTTTATTCAGATCTAATTTATAGGTTTCCCAATCTGTTATCGGATATTTTGCAACACCGCTTTCAATGGCAGCCTTGGCTACGGCCGGTGCAACGGTTGAGAGTAATCTTGTATCCACGGGCTTTGGAATAATATAATTTGGCCCAAATACAAGTGACCTTTCGTTGTATGCCATTGTAACAATATCCGGCACAGCGGATTTTGTAAGATCTGCCAAAGCCTTTACAGCAGCCAGTTTCATAGCTTCATTAATTTGTGTTGCTCTTACATCCAAAGCCCCCCGGAAAATATAAGGAAAGCCAAGAACATTATTAACCTGGTTAGGATAATCACTCCGTCCTGTGGCCATAATTACATCTTTGCGAACTGCAATTGCTTCTTCATAAGATATTTCCGGATCAGGATTAGCCATTGCAAATACAATGGGATTTTTTGCCATGCTTTTTACCATCTCTGCACTAATAACATTGCCAACACTAAGGCCGATAAAAACATCGGCATCCTTCATTGCTTCAGACAGGGTAAGTTCTCTTTTACGTGTGGTAGCAAACTGAATTTTATTTTCATCCAGATCATGCCTTTCTGCATGCAGCACGCCGGTTTTATCAAACATTACAAAGTTATCAGGCTTAGCTCCGAGAGCTTGATATAAGCGTACACAAGCCATGGCAGCGGCACCTGCGCCATTCACAACAAATTTTACTTTCTCAATTTTTTTCTTTTGAATTTCCAATGCATTTAAAAGTGCTGCAGCACTAATGATAGCTGTGCCATGCTGATCATCGTGCATTACCGGGATATTCAATTGCTCTTTTAATTTTTTTTCTATATAAAAACATTCAGGTGCTTTTATATCTTCTAAGTTTATACCCCCGAAAGTTGGTTCCAGAGATTTTACTATCTGAACAAATTTTTCAGGATCTTTTTCATTTATCTCAATATCAAAAACGTCTATATCCGCAAATATTTTAAACAGAACACCTTTGCCCTCCATTACAGGTTTGCCGGCCATTGGCCCTATGTCTCCTAATCCTAAAACCGCTGTGCCATTGCTTATAACAGCTACAAGGTTACCTTTTGCTGTGTATTTATAAACCGCTTCAGGGTTAGCATTTATTTCCATACATGGAACTGCCACACCCGGCGAATATGCCAGCGAAAGATCTCTTTGTGTTTTTGTTGCTTTTGTTGGAACAACCTCAATCTTTCCTGGTCTTCCTTTGGAATGATAATCTAATGCTTCCTGTTTACGAAGTTCTTTTTTCATACTTTGTATTCAGCCCAAATTAATTTACTATAGATAAAGTTTATAAAGATATTACTAATCTATTAAGCCTCATTTATATCAACAGAAGTGGCCAACCATGCCATCATTCCAATGCCTATCTCTATTGCATTTTCATCAATATTAAATTTTGGAGTGTGAACACCTGCAGTAATTTTTTTTGAAATATTACCAACACCCAGTCTGAAAAAGCATGCAGGTAGTTTATGCGAATAATACGCAAAGTCTTCGGCACCCATTCTTAATTCTGTTTCTTCAATATTTTCATTACCTACATATTCACTGGCCTTTTGTTTTGCATTGTTAGTTAATTGTTCATTGTTTAAAACAAAAGGGTAACCAACATCAATATTAATATCAATTTCTGCTCCCATTGAGAGCACTAATTCTGTGCTTATTTTTTTTATAAGATCATGCGCTTTAAAACGCCAATCCTCATTCATTGCCCTGAAAGTACCCATCAGCTTAACTTCTGAAGGAATAACATTTGTTGTATGGCCACCTTGTACTGAAGTGATCGACAGAACAGATGGATTGAATGGATCATTATTTCTGCTGATGAGTTGCTGCAATGCAATAATAAGATGTGATGCAATTAAAATTGTATCAGCAGTAAGATGAGGTGATGCTGCATGGCCACCTTTTCCTTTTATTGTAATATAAATTTCATCAGCGCTTGCCATTACCATTCCGCTTCTGAAGCTTAATTTTCCAACTTCCAAACCGGGATGAACATGCAATGCAAAAATTGCCTGTGGTTTTGGATTATCAAGCACTCCTTCTTTTATCATTATGCTTGCACCACCCGGGTTTTTTTCTTCCCCCGGCTGGAAAATTAATTTCATCGTTCCTTCCCAATCATCTTTTGTTTCATTCAAAATTTTTGCAGCACCAAGCAAACAGGTTGTATGTACATCATGGCCGCAGGCATGCATTACACCGGCATTTTGAGATATGTATTCAACATTATTTTCTTCTGTTATGGGCAAGGCATCCATATCTGCCCGCAGGGCTATTATTTTTTTATCAGTATTTTTTCCTTTGATAATTCCAACTACGCCTGTTGTTGCCAATATTTTATATTCAATACCGAATTCAGATAATTTCTTTTGTATGAATTTTGATGTTTCAAATTCCTTATAACTCAGTTCAGGATGTGCATGCAAGTGATGACGAACATTTATAAATTCTTCCAGATATTTAGCAGCTAATTTTTTTATTCTCTCTTTAATCATTACTCAAAAATAAAAAAGAGTTTCGCTAATGGGAACTCTTTTATTACATAAAAATTCTTATTTATTTACTATCGTCTCATAATTCCTTTTCAGGTTTTATTTCAATTCTTGTTGAAACTGTGTACACTGATGAGCCTCCGAGCATTGCACTGATCTGTTTTTTATACATTTCAGCTTCCTGTTTAGTTACAAAATTTCCAAAGGTTAATTTTACGTACGGAGCAAGGAAAGACATATACACTTTTTGATCAGGATATCTTTGTAATAATTGCGTTCTTGTTTTCATTGCAAGCTCCCTGTCATTGGTGCTAAGTACCTGCAGGCGATAACCCATTCCAGTTCTTGCAGAAAGTTTTATTGCAGCGGCATTTAGCTCAGCTTCCTTTTTTGCCAAGATATCTAACCGAAAATCTTTATGGACGATAACTGCGACAGGCATTACTGAATCTGTTTGGGAAAATGCCTGTATACATGAGAAACACAAAATTGAAAATATAATTTTCTTCATATGGGAAATAGTTTGACAAAAATAATACCATTCAACCAGTAGACGACATATTATTGAGAACGGTTGTAAATAAGAAACGCTTATTGTAATTATATTTACTTTTCAATACCTGAACACGTATGCGGGAATTAAACCTTACCCCCTTCCCAATTCTTGAAACAGATAGGTTGGTACTTCGTCAAATTTCTATAGATGATGCAGAAGATATACTGCGATTGAGAAGTAATGATGAAGCAATAAAATATATTCATAAGCCTAAACTTACATCTATTGATGATGCAATTGAATTAATTAAAATAATGAATAGCCCTGATCGTATTCAATGGGGAATTGCTTTAAAAAATGAAAATAAAATTATTGGAACGATAGGTTATCACAGAATTATAAAAGAACATTACCGGGCAGAGATAGGCTATATGTTACATCCGCAATATTGGAATAATGGTTTGATGAATGAATCAATTAAAAAAATAATTGATTTTGGATTTGATGAAATGAAACTTCATAGTATTGAGGCGATCATCAACCCCGAGAATAATATTTCAAGAAAAATATTACAGAAATTCAATTTTATAAACGAAGCATACTTTAAAGAAAACTTTTTCTTTGAAGGAAAATTTTTTGATAGTGAAGTTTATTCGTTGGTAAAGAATGATTGTAGTTAAAACAATTAAGGAATGGTATTCAAACTTTTAGAATTATTTACTCAACTTTTT
This sequence comes from Bacteroidota bacterium, assembly GCA_030946075.1. GTDB lineage: Bacteria > Bacteroidota > Bacteroidia > Chitinophagales > Chitinophagaceae > Ginsengibacter. The sequence goes on from JALYYX010000411.1 coordinate 5,880, forward strand.
GGGTGGCTACAAATTGCAGCTTCTCCTGCATTAACAGGAATCATTATCGGCGCCACAATTTATGGTATTAAAAGAGATAAAGTGGGACTTGTTATAGCCATCATTACCGCATCTTTAGGAGTTATTGCCGGAATTATTTGGGCTACAAAAGTTTGGAAGAAAAAAGGAACAGTTGAGTTTATGTCAAAAATGAATGCAACTCCTGAGCTTGATAATTTGGAAAAATAAGTCGACGACTAATACCCCGCCTTAGCCCCACCAATATTTTCAATAGGATGCCATGTGGTTTTTATTTCCTGTGTGTCCATAATAAAGTAAGGCGATTGTCCATTATCTGTTTGCCAATCAATTTTATTGTAGAGCACCACACGCTTTAAATTCATCGCCGCTTTCTCCTGTATCATTTTTTGTGTTGGCTGATCATCTTCGCAAAATGCAATTGCATTTACATCCATGTGGTCAGCAAAATAGGAAACCAGTTCGCCAATTTTTCCGGTAAGAATATTTACCACACCCCCCGGAACATCACTGGAATTAAGCACTTCAGCAAATGTAACGGCACAAAGCGGTTTATCGAAACTTGCAAGAACGACACATGTATTTCCGCCTGCAATAACCGGAGCTATCACAGAAACCAACCCAAGTAAAGAAGTATTTTGTGGTGCAATGATTGACACAACACCCGTTGGCTCCGGCACAGAAAAATTAAAATGAGATGAGGCAACGGGATTTACTGCGCTGTACAATTGCTGAAATTTATCGCACCAGCCTGCATAATAAATTAAGCGATCAATGGAAAGCAGCACTTCATTTTCTGCATCTTGTTTTGTAGCATCCTGCTTCATTAATTCTTCAACAAACTGCGCTTTTCTTCCTTCCAGCATTTCTGCAATGCGATACAAAATTTGTCCGCGGTTAAATGCGGCTCTGCTACCCCAATCGCC
>JALYYX010000008.1 GCA_030946075.1 Bacteroidota bacterium
GTCGAAAAAAGCTCTTACCCTAACCGAATAATTAGTTCAGAAATCGTTATATTTTTTTGTTTAATCTGTAATTCCACTTTATATTTGCGGCTTGTAACCTTTATTTCTGCATTACATATAAACTAAACCTAAACTTATTCTTTAAAGAAAACACCCCAATGCAGCATAATATTAAATTGTATTGTCATTAGTAATCCACTCAAAAATTTAAATTTAAACAAATACACATGAAAAGATTTTTCTTAACTTTATCAGCTATTTTTTTTATGCTGGTATCTGCTATGTCTCAGAATCGTACCATCACAGGAAAAGTAACTGATGATCAGGGGAAAGCAGTAATAGGGGCTTCTGTATTAGTAAAGGGAACCCGGGTAGGCACAACTACTAATCAGGATGGTTCTTTTTCATTAAGTGTTCCTGCAAATGCAAGAACTTTAGTTGTTTCTTCTATTAACATGGCAAGCCGCGACGTTACCATTAGGGGTAATAGTGTTGATGTAACCTTAGCGGCAGCCGTAAATAACTTACAGGAAGTTGTGGTGGTTGGTTATAGTACAACTACTAAAGAGGCATTTACCGGTAGTGCAAAAGTTGTATCTGGTAGTCAATTAAGTGACAAAAATGTCTCAAACATTTCTAAGGCATTAGCAGGCGAAGTTGCTGGTGTTAGTGTTATTAATACAAGCGGGCAACCCGGCGCTTCTGCAACTATTCGCATACGGGGCTTTGGTTCAGTAAATGGTAACAGGAACCCGTTGTATGTTGTAGATGGAGTTCCTTTTAGCGGGGCTATTAATTCCATTAATCCTGAAGACGTTGCTAATGTGACAGTATTAAAAGATGCTGAGGCAACAGCTATTTATGGTTCAAGGGGTGCAAATGGAGTTATTTTAATTAATACCAAAAATGGTAAAGGCAAAAAACCTTTTATTGAAGTAGATGGTAAATATGGAACAAATAGTTCGCTGTTACCCCGGTATGATGTACTTACATCTCCTGAGGAATATATTGGTTTAAGTTGGGAAGCTTTGTACAATGAAGGAGTAAAAATAGGCAATGCAGATCCTACAAACTATGCAAACACACGACTTTTCTCTCCGAATGGTATTAGCCCAAATAATAATATATGGAATCTAACAGGAGCAAGTTCCACTTTTGGGGCTCAGCTTATTGATCCTGTAACAAGAATGGTAAGACCAGGCGTAACTCGTATATATACTCCGGAAAGATGGCAGGATTATGCCTTCCAGCCTTCTAACAGAACGGAAGCTAATATAAAAATGGGCGGTGGAGATTCAAAAACAAATTACTATACATCATTTGGATATTTGAATGATATAGGATATGCGATCAAGACTGATTTCAAACGTTTATCAGGTAGAATTAATATTAATCAAGAAATAAAATCATGGTTAACTTCATCATTTAGTTTGAACTATGCCAACACAACAACAAATAATAATGGACAGGGAAGCAGCTCTAACAGCGTTTTCTGGTTTGTTGATAACATACCTCCTATTTATCCATTGTTCGTTCGGCGTGGTACTGCTGCTATAGTGCCCGATTCAATCTTTGGAGGTAATCAGTATGATTATGGATCTACTGGCAGAAAGTTTGGTTCATTGACCAATTCTATCGCTGATGCTAATTTAAATACATCTCTTGCTAAAAGAAATGAATTAACAGGAAATACTTCTATAACAATTAAATTTACAAAAGACCTTTCCTTAGAAAATAAATTAGGCATTCAATATTACAACAACGCTGGTTGGACACGGAACAATAAATTTTATGGATCTGCTCAAGGGCAAAATGGTTCTATCTCTCAATCGAAAAATGAATTAATGAATCAGGATCTCCTGAATCTACTCCGGTACACTCATAAGTTTGGATCTCACAATGTAGAAGTATTTGCTGCACACGAAGCAACCAAGCTAACACAAACTATTTCAAGCGCTTCAGGCTATAATCTGATTGATAATTACAGTTTGGAATTGGCTAATGCGATAGTTAAAAATCCAACATCCAATTCTTATAAAAATACAGATAACCTCGAAAGCTATTTCTCTCAGGTAAATTATAATTATAATAATACTTATTATGTTTCCGGAACTATAAGAAGAGATGGATCATCACGATTTTTAGGTTCCCACCAATGGGATAACTTTCCGTCTGTAGGATTAGGATGGATAGTTAGTAAGATGAATTTTATGAGGAATACCAAAATTATTCATTCTCTGAAATTGACTGCGAGCTATGGTACATCAGGAGATAAAGAAGCAAACGGTTCTTTTTATCCTGCTGCAAGCCAGATTAGTATTGGCAATTTAAATAATAACCCATCTTTTGGGGTTGCAGTTCCGGGTAATCCTGATCTTACATGGGAAAAATCCCGGCAATTTGATGTTGGTGCAGACTTTGAACTAGGCACTTATATAACAGGTAAAGTTGAATATTACATTAAAAACAGAAATAATTTATTCTTTAATAGGAGAGTGGGACCATCTAACGGATATGCTTTGATACTTGTGAACGACGGGCAATTGCGGGATCAGGGAATTGATTTTGAATTGACGGGGCACATCTTAAATAAAAAGAATTTTTATCTTGATTTAGGTATAAATGGAGAACATTTTAATAATAAAATTACTGTTATGCCAATAGATCCTTCTACAGGCAAACAAAAGGTAATTGATAATCAATCTCCGTACGCATGGGCTGTTGGACATTCTATTTATGATTTTTACATCCGTAATTTTGCAGGTGTAGATCCAGCTGATGGTACAAGCACATGGACAGTTTTTTATAATGATGTGAATGGAAATAAAACTTATGATGCAGGAGAAGAAGTTTTAGATTTAGAAGCTTATTATGGACTAAATCCTGATAAAAAAGGTACATTGTTAATGGGTATTACAAAAAATTACGCCTCGGCAACTCAATACTATATTGGAAAATCTGCGGTTCCTAAATTAAGAGGAGCTTTTAACCTTAACGCGGGTTTTCATGGTATACAGTTAAGTGTTCAAATGTTGTATCGTTTGGGTGGATATAGTTATGATTATCTTTATGCTGGTTTAATGGCTAACGGTTTAATTGGGGGGAATAACTGGAGTACTGATATAAGAAATAGATGGCAAAAACCTGGCGATATTACAAATGTGCCTCGCTTATCCAATAATTCAGATGCAAATGTATCATCACTTTCATCAAGATTTATTACCAAGGCAGATTATCTATCATTAAATAATATCCGCCTTACCTATAATCTGCCATCAGTTTTGATACAAAGACTTCCTGGCATTCAACAAGCATCTTTGTGGGTATCGGGTGATAATTTATGGTTACTATCTGCCAGAAATGGATATAATCCTTCAACAGATGAAGCAGGTTCAACCGATACATATCGTTATTCACCATTGTCTACCATTACAGTAGGGGCAAGACTTAAATTCTAAACTTTTAAAAAAAATATATGAATACAAAATATCTATTAATACTCGCTGCAGCCGGATGGTTCATGCTTGCAGGATGTAAAAAAGATTTCCTTAATACACAGCCAAGTCAGTTTTTAACACCAGACCAATTAGCTGGAGCTGCAGTACAGGACCCCAAACTGTTAAATGGAAGTATCGCTGGTTTGTATACTACCATGTTCACACCGGGAGTAGGTGGTACAACGGGCCATGATGACTTTGGCCAGAAAGGTGTTGATATCTATTCAGATATGGTCGCTTCTGATATGGTGTTGGGTGCATTAAATTATGGCTGGTACGCTACCATAGCCCGATACCAGGGCACAGTAGATTTTACCCGTAATGATAATTATATTCCATGGAGGTATTATTACAGACAAATTTTTGGCGCTAATTCAATTATTGATATTTTGGGAGGCACAGACGCTGTGCCTGCAACCGCAGCCGCTAAAGCTACTATGGGTCAGGCAAAAACAATGCGTGCTTATGGATATTTTTACTTATCACAATTATATGCTAAGGAGTATGGAGATGGTACGGCAAAAATTTTACCTGTGTACACTAATGCAAATCCTACAGATATTAACCATCCAAAAAGTACTACAAAACAAGTATATGATTTAATGGTTTCCGATCTTACAACATCTATTACCTATCTAACAGGTTTTACACGAACCTCTAAAGACCAGGTGGATATAAATGTAGCTAAAGGATTACTATGTTATGTTCTTGCTGCAAGAGGCTCTCAAGCTGATTGGACTCAGGTAGCACAGTATACGCAGGATATCATGAGCGCTTATCCTATAACAACTCCTGCATATGTGGTTTATAACGGAACAAATATTGCAACTGCAGGATTTAATGATGTGGCTACACCAAGTTGGATATGGGGTGTTGATCTTACACTTTCCCAGGGTATCAATTTAATCTCATGGTGGGGACAGGTTGATCAGTTTACTTATAGTTATGCATGGGCAGGAGATCCTAAAACAATCGACAGAGGTTTGTACGATGCCATTCGTCCTGATGATATTAGAAAAAATCAATTTGCCAGCCCTACGGCATCGTTTAAGTTACAGCCTATAAATAAGTTTTTTGATCCTAAACGTACATCCGGTTCACAAAGACAAGTTATAACGGACTTAGTTTATATGCGGTCAGATGAATTCTATCTTTTGAATGCAGAAGCTAAGGCACGTTTAGGGCAAGATGCTGCAGCAAGACAAGCCCTTTCAACATATCTTGCAACCAGAATTACCGATGTATCTTATTTAAATAGTTTATCAGGGCAAGCTCTTCTCAATGAAATTTACCTTCAGACACGTATTGAGTTATGGGGAGAAGGAAAATCATATCTGGCAATGAAGAGAAACAAGGCTACAATTACAAGAGGCTCTAATCATTTATTTTTTGCAGGACAATCATTTCTTTATAATGATGATAAACTAACATTTGTAATTCCTCAAGCAGAAGTACTTAATAATCCAAATTTAAATAAATAAAAATAACTAGTTTTTAAATAAATGATTTTAATCCCGGCTTTAATGCCGGGTTTTTTTTGGCTGATATGAAACTTGTTTAGCGGTATTTAATGTTCATCGCATCAATTTATCACTTCACTTCCGAAATATTTATGCAACACCTCCGGCAATTTTATTCCTGTTTCTATTTGATTATTTTCTAAAAGAGAAGCAACAATTCTTGGTAATGCTAATGATGAACCATTGAGGGAATGTACAAGCTCCATCTTTCCATTTATATTCTTAAAACGGATTTTCATTCTGTTGGTTTGAAAAGTTTCAAAGTTACTTACAGAGCTAACTTCCAGCCACTTTTGTTGCGCTGCGCTGTACACTTCAAAATCATAAGTAAGTGCAGAAGTAAATCCCATATCT
>JALYYX010000009.1 GCA_030946075.1 Bacteroidota bacterium
GTTTATCACCATCATTAAACAAGTCTATTAATTCTTTAAATCTGCAAAACCATTTTAACGGTAATTCCGAGTTTTTATTTAAGAACGAAAAAAAACTTATTGCTTCTAAAATATTGCTTTTACCTACATTAGGATAACCAATAAAGACATTAATTCGTTTACATCCTTCAATCTTTTGATGACGTATAGATTTAAAATTTTTAATTTCTATGTTGTTTATTTTCTGCATTTTATGTTAACACTTCTAACGGATCAGCATAATGTGCCAATCCATAATTTCTTATCAAACATTCTTCGGGATTCAAAACATGCCATTCAAACTCATCTCTAAAATGTCTTATCGCTGCTGCAACAGGCCAAGCCGCTGCATCACCTAAGGGACAAATTGTATTGCCTTCAATTTTTCTTTGAATATCCCACAACAGATCAATGTCTTTTAATTCACCTTTTCCATTTTCAATCTTCTTTAATATTTTTTCCATCCAACCTGTTCCTTCTCTGCATGGAGAACATTGTCCGCAGCTCTCATGATGATAAAATCTTGCAAGCGACCAAGTATGCCGCACGATGCATTGATCTTCATCCAATACTTCAAAGCCGCCACTGCCCATCATTGAACCGGTTGCAAATCCGCCGTCAGAAAGGCTTTCATAGTTCATTAATCTTGTTTCGCCTTTAGCTTTTTTTAATAAAAGATTTGCAGGAAGAATAGGAACCGATGAACCACCGGGTATACAAGCTTTTAATCTTTTCCCATTTGGAATACCACCGCAATATTCATCACTGTAAATAAATTCTTCAACAGAGATGGTCATATCAATTTCATAAACGCCGGGTTTATTTATATTGCCGCAAGCACTCATCAGTTTTGTACCGGTTGATTTACCTACACCGATTTTTGCATAAGCATCTCCGCCTTCATTAATTATAGGAACAACAGCTGCCAAAGTTTCAACATTATTTACAACAGTTGGGCAACCATATAAACCTTTGATTGCAGGGAAGGGAGGTTTAATTCTTGGTAAACCTCTTTTACCTTCAAGGCTTTCCAGCAATGCAGTTTCTTCTCCACAGATGTAAGCTCCGGCGCCACGATGCATATAGATTTCACAATCGAACCCGCTTCCAAGAATATTTTTTCCAAGAAAACCATTTTGCTTTGCTTCGTCAATCGCCTTTTCAAGAATGTCTGTAACCCAATCGTATTCGCCACGGATGTAGATGTAAGAAACCGTGCTTCCCAATGCGTAGGACGAAACAATCATTCCCTCTATCAGTAAATGCGGAATAAATTCCATCAGGTAGCGATCTTTAAAAGTTCCCGGCTCACTTTCATCAGCATTACAAACAAGATATCTTGCCACGCCTTCAGGCTTTGCCAAAAAACTCCACTTCATTCCTGTAGGGAAACCTGCGCCACCTCTACCTCTTAAGCCACTCTTCTTAACTTCTTCAACAATATCTGCAGGCGACATTTTTAAAGCTTTTTCTACGCTCTTATATCCGCCTTCACTACGATATACATCGAAGCCACGGATGCCTTCAATATTTATTTTTTCTAATAATAATTTTTTTGACATCAATAAACTTATTTTAAAGGCTCTATTTTTTTGAATGATCCACTCCCTTCTTCACTTAAACTTTTCCAGTTCTCCATTAATTCCTGTTGATGTGAACTTGCCCATTCCACAACCAGAGCTAATGCCTTGGGAGGAAGATGTCCTTCCAAAATTCCCAAATCTCTAATTGAAATTTGAGCTGTAAACTCTGCATACTCTGCATGAAAATGTGGTGGCACATGATCGCCAAAGTACATTTTAATCAGAATGCCGTAAAAGCTGCTGATCACCGGCATATTGCTGAAAAGTTTTATTTATTAATTGCAAATAAAAAGCATCCGGATCCATATCTATATCTTCGTTCCACTTTATTTTTTTATCCGCAGTGATCTCAAAAGATTGAAATTTTTTTTCATCACTCCAAAAATTAAAAATCTTTTTTTCTTTCCATTTACTTAGATCAATTTCTCCAGTAACTCCATCCTCAAACTCTAACCAAAGTTTATATACAGGCAAGGCTTTTGCGTTTTTTAAATATGGAATAATTTTGTTCATACTATAAATAATTTACTTCTTCTTCTCACAATTAAACATCCATCCAATTCCAAATTTATCGTGCAGCATTCCAAACTTTGCTCCCCAGAATTGATCTGCTAAAGGCATAGTAACCTTTCCGCCTTCAGCCATTTTATTAAATATTTCCTCGATCTTACTTTCATCAGGAACATCAACAGATAACTGAATGTCTTGTCCCCTGTTAACTTTATAATCTTTTGGTCCGTCTGATACATACAAAATGCTGTTACCAAATTTCAATCTTGCATGCATCAATTTATTTTTCCAATCCTCATCAACAGGCATTGGCGCATCGCCATAGCGACTGACCATAACAATTTCACCATCAAGAATGTTCTTGTAAAAATTCAATGCTTCTTCAGCATTACCTTCAAAGTGGACGTATGGAATTAGTGTCATATTTTATTTTTTAAAATTTGCTAATAACATTCTCATTGGATGTAATGTTCTTGAAAAGGGATTTAGTACTAAGCCCATAGATTCTAAAGTTGTTACACCAAGCAAAGGCGTATCGCCTTCTTCACCGTAAATTACAGGCGCTGGTCCGCTTTCATTTTCATATTCGAAATATGCAGAACTTATTTTTCTTTTTATAGAAGTACCATCTGCTAAAGAAAAACTCATTTCTTTATAAGGCTCTATTCCTAATTCATCCAAAACTTTTCCGGGAGCTAAACTATAAACCGCACCGCTATCAATCAAAAATTCCACCTCAGCAAATTTTTCTGATTTACGATGTTCACGAACTTTTAATATAGCGGTTGTAATTCCCATCAATTATTTCTTGCTGAATTTTTTACACATTCATCAATTATTATATCCACTTTTTCTTTAGTAAGATGCTCACGGTATGTTTTGCCCAACTGCATCATTGGTGCATAACCGCAAGCACCAAGGCATTCAACAGTTTTTAAAGTGAACAATCCATCCTGTGTTGTTTCGCCAATTCCTATATTTAATTTTTGCTGAATGTATTCAATAATATTATCACTGCCGTTAACCATGCATGGGCCTGTTTGACAAACCTCGAAAATATATTTGCCAACAGGTTTTAAATTATACATTGAATAAAATGTAGCCACCTCATACACTTCTATCGGTTGTATGTGGAATAAAGTAGCAACATAATCCATCGTGCTAACATCCAGCCATCCGCCAAACTCCTGCTGTGCTAAATGCAAAACAGGCAGCAAAGCACTTTTTTGTTTGCCCTTCGGATAACGGGAAATGAGTTCGTTAACCCTGTTTAATTTTTCCTGTGAAAATTGTACTGACATTAAAAATTATTTTAAGAATCCAATTCTCCTGCAATCAAATTCAAGCTGCTCATTGTTATAATTGCATCACTCAACATTCCCCCTTTAATTAATTCAGTATATGCCTGGTAATAAATAAAACTTGGCCTGCGAAAATGCAAACGGTATGGCGTTCTTCCACCGTCACTTATTAAATAAAAACCAAGCTCACCATTACCACCTTCAACAGCAGAATATATTTCTCCCGCCGGCATCTCTATTTCACCCA
>JALYYX010000010.1 GCA_030946075.1 Bacteroidota bacterium
TGCATCATGTACAGTTACTGCAGGAGTATATAAATATTATCCGCCATCAAATGAAATAAACAAGCGGTAAAACATATGTTGAGATGGAGGATTGACATCTACATATTCATATACTTTTTTCCCGTCAGTAATACTTGCAATGGTTTTAAAATTTTTTGCACTGTCAAATGAGCGTTGAACATTAATGGCACTAACTGAAGGGTAAGGGTGCTTCCAGCTTATTATAGCTTGACCGTTAATAATTTTTACAATCACAACAGGCAATGTTTGCTGTGCAAATAAGAATTGAGTAAGAGCTGATAAAACTAAAATGATAAGTAACTTTCGCATTGCTAAAAAAATAACGGGCGAAGACAAAAGCTATTGCTCTGTTCTTCGCCCGGTCTTTAAAGTTAATTGAATTATTTTACTGTTTTACCATCCACCGTAATTTTTTCATTTGAGAAGGAAACATCAGTCACTGTGCCAGTCCACATTCCATTAGGGCATGATCCCGGTTCAGGTGTAACGGTAGTTAAACAAAAAGTAACTGTTCCGTTTTTATCAGAATGAAATTGACCTGATGCGGAAATGTTTACAACTTTTGTTTGGCCTGGTGCCACATTGCCCCCGGGATTTGTACACGTAGTAGTAACTGTTGCTGCCGCACTTAATGTTACTGTAATCATTTGATTATTGCCCAAACCTGCAAGCTTACCACAAAATGTAAGTGTTGTGCCATTATCAGTAATTTGTGGGCTACCAATAAAATGAATGTTTTGTGCCATTACAGTACCAATGCTGAATATTGCTACCAACATAAAAGAAAGAATCAATTTAAAGTTTGTTTGTTTCATACACTAAGTGTTTTAAATAATTAAAAAATGATTTAGGCTTTCTTTGCGAGTTTGAGACCGAATGAAGGGGAGGTATTTGCTATAGAGATTGGGAGAACAAAGATGCAGTAAAAAAACTTAAGGTACAAGTTTTTCTACCACTCTTTTAAATAAATGTCATGTTCCTATAGCACAACTTATAATTTCTATGAGATATACCGGCGGATACTCATATCAGTTTATCCAAAGTAATCGGCAGTTCACGAACACGCTTTCCTGTAGCATGAAACACTGCATTGGCAACTGCTGCAGGAAAACCAACCATGGTAACTTCTCCTATGCCTTTCGATCCCATTGGGTTTAGTATCGGATCTGGTTTATTTACAAATAATACTTCAATATGCGGAACATCTGCATTTACGGGCACATGATAATCAGCAAAATTATTATTCACCCATCTCCCATAACGATGATCAATAATTCCTTCTTCCGTCAAAGCCATCCCAATACCACTAACTACTCCGCCAATTACCTGGCTCCTGGCGGTTTTCGGACTTACTATCTTTCCTCCATCAACGCAGGAAACAATTTTGCTGAAGCGAACTACCCCGGTGGCAGGATGCACTAATACCTTTACAAAATGTACTGCATAAGCATAGGAAGTATATTTGTCTTGTACCAGCCTTTGCGAGTCTTCCAGTAATTCTATCTGAGGTACGGATGCATATTTCAAAACATCCGCATAACTTAATTTTTTTGATGGTTCGGCTGAGAGTATCATGTTTCCATTTTCAAAAACAAAATCTTTAAGATCTGCCTCATGAATTTTTTCTGTATGAAAAAACGAAAGTCCTTTTGCTATGCCTGCTAATTTTTTTCTCCAGCTTTCAGATGCATTGCTTACAGCAGTGCCCAATGCTGATGTTGTTTGCGAACCAAATTGACCGGGTCCGGGTGGGAGATCAGAATCTCCCATTTCAAATTTTATTTTGCTTGCAGCAATACCAAATGTTTCAGATGCAAGCTTGGTCATAGCAGTTGAAGTGCCAGGTCCCATGTCTGTTACTGAACTTTGCAATATCAAGGTTCCATCAGCTAAAAATTTTACACCAACTTTTGCGCCCCCTCTGCCTGCGCCGAAAACACCTGAACCCATTCCATAACCCACTTGCCAATCGCCCTCTTTCATTGAACGTAATTGAGGGTTACGATCTTTCCATCCAATTGCCTCTGCTCCAAGTTGATATGCTTCTTTCAAAAACTTACTTGAATGCGGACGATTATTATGTTCAGGATCTGTTTCTGAATAATTGAGCAAACGAAATTCCAGAGGATCTAAATTTAATGCATACGCCATTTCATCTATAGCACATTCCAAAGCATACATTCCTGTTGTTTCTCCGGGACCACGCATGTATGTAGGCAAACTAACATCAAGAGGATAAACTTTATAGCGGGTAGTTACATTCGGGCATGCATACAATGATCGTGTAGTATTTACAATGCCTTCTCTGAATTCTGCATAAGAGGCCGTCATCGCATCCGCTTCATGTGTAATGCCAACAAGCTTTCCATCTTTGGTTGCTCCCATTCCTATTTTTTGAATTGCCTTAGGCCGATACCCCACCATCATGAACATTTGATCTCTTGTCAATGAAACTTTAACCGGTCTGCCTACTTGTTTTGCGGCAATTGCTGCTGCTATTGAGTGTGGCCAGGTGCTGCCTGCGCTCCCAAATGCACCGCCAACAAATTTCGATATTACATGAACATTTTTTTCCGGAATGCCAAACACTCTTGCAATGCTTCCCTGCGTACCTGATATAAATTGTGTTTTTTCATACATCGTTACTTTATCAGGTCCTTCCCACATCACAGTAAGCCCATGCATCTCCATCGGGAGATGCACTTCAAACGGAATTTCATATTCTGCTTCTATTTTTACCGGGGCATTCTTCCATGCATCTGCTTCGCCGCGTACATTATCTTTGTAGGCATTTCCTTCTAATGGTTTTCCATTTTTTATTTCTTCACGAAGATCAGTATGATGTATTTCTTTTTGATATTGTGCTTTCACCAATGATGCGGCATAAGTTGCTCTTTCAAAAGTATCTGCAATAACAATTGCAATAGGTTGCCCGTTAAAGCGAACCATATTATCAGCAAAAACGTTAAAGCCTTTTCGGATAGGAGGTTGTTTATTAGCATCTGCCTGTGGTTCGAAACTCTTAAGATTAAGAACGTTAATATGAGTGATAACGGCCAGAACACCCGGGGCTCTTTCTGCACTTTTTGTTTCAAGTGATGTGATGGTACCCTTAGTGATTGTGCTACCTACTATCACTCCATAAGTAATATTCGGAATATTATATTCATAAGAAAATTGGGCTGTGCCTGTAACCTTAGCTCTGGCATCTACCCTGTCAAGTTCATCCGGAAAAAATCCCATAAAAGTTATACGTTTTAAGTTGTAAGTTTTACGTGTTCTGCCTTTGCTCTAACTTTATTAATTAAAGATATGAGCATCGCTTTTATTTGATTGATATTATCTATTAATTCAGAATACCCTTCAGCAGGTAAGTAATGCAAATCTTTGGAAAGAATGAGGAAATATTCTGTTTCGTTAGCAGAACCCAAAGCAATATTCAGAAAATGTGCTAACTCTGCTTTCGAATTTTTGCCGCAGCCTTCTGCAATATTTGCATGGATAGATGACGATGCTCTTCTTAATTGATTCGTTAAACCATATAATTCCTCTTTAGGAAATGATTTAGTCCATTCATATACTGTCACTGTAAACTGATGTGACTTTTCCCAAACTTTTAGCTCTTTATAATTCTGCATGATTAACGTATAACTTATTACGTATTACTTACCACTTGTTTTAATGTTTCTACAATTGTGTTTGGTGCAAGTTTTAATTTGAAATTATTATAGCCATAACCCTTTGCATCTTTCATTGCAAGTGTTGCTGCCTGTTTAAAATTTTCTATTGATGCAATTTTTCCTTTCAGAAAATTCTCTGATGCTGTTAATCTCCACGGCTTGTGTGATACGCCACCCATTGCAAGCCTTGCATTTTGAATTGTATTATTTTTTATATCGAGAGCAGCCGCAACTGAAACCAAAGCAAATGCGTAAGACGCCCTGTCCCGAATTTTTATGTACAAAGAATTTTTTGCAAAAGAATTATCAGGAATTTCAATCGCTGTTATTAATTCACCTCTTTGTAAGTTATTGTCTTTTTCAGGAGTAGTTCCCGGAAGACGATGAAAATCTGAGAACGGAATTCTTCTCTCACCTTTGTTGCCGCTAACAATCACTATGGCATTCAATGCTGCCAATGCAACACACATATCACTCGGATGAACAGCGATGCAATTATCAGAGGCACCAAAAATTGCATGCATACGATTGTATCCTTTCAAGGCGCCACAACCTGTTCCGGGTTGTCTTTTATTGCATGGCATTGTAGTATCGTAAAAATATGTGCACCGGGTTCTTTGCATCATGTTACCACTAACAGTTGCCATGTTACGCAACTGGGGAGATGCGCCTGCTTTTAATGCCTGCGAAAGCAAGGGAAGTTTTTTGATGATGAGTTCATGCTCTGCTACCTCACTGTTTAATGCTAATGCACCAATGCTAATAAATCCTTTGCCCTGTTCTATATTTTTTAAAGGAAGATCAGTGATGTCAATTAATTTTTCAGGCGCAGTTACTCCTCTTTTCATCAGGTCAACAAGGTTGGTTCCTCCGGCGATAAATTGTGATGCAGCATTTTTATTCAATGCATCTATTGCAGCTTTTTGTGTTGAGGGTTTTACATAATCGAAGTTGATCATATCGTTCCTCCTTTTTGTTTTACTTCCATAACAGCATCTACAATATTTGGATAAGCACCACAGCGGCAAATATTTCCGCTCATATACTGACGAACTTCATCTTCATTATTTGCATGCCCTTCACGAACACAGGCAATGGCGCTCATTATTTGTCCCGGTGTGCAATAGCCACATTGCATGCCTTCATGCTTAATAAAGGCCTCCTGCATGGGATGAAGTTTATCATCTTTTACAAGACCTTCAATGGTTGTAACTTTTTTTCCATTCTGCATTACGGCTAAACTCAGGCATGATAATACTCTTTTTCCATTAACGTGAACAGTGCATGCACCGCATTGCCCGTAATCACATCCTTTTTTTGTACCGGTTAAATGCAACTGTTCACGGAGAAGATCGAGCAATGTAACACGTGGCTCTACAGAAAGCTGGTGTGCGGTTCCATTCACTTCAACCTGAAAAGACTGTTGCTCAAAATACTTAGCTGCTTTTTCATCTAAATTTTCACCGGCTGCTTTCATTAAAGCAGGAGGAGCCAATGATACGGCAGTTATGAATGATGATTGTTTTAAAAATTTTCTTCGTGAATGATGCAGTGAATTTTCTTCATCGCAAAGGTTATTGTGAGACATCTATAAAATTTATTGAAGATTAAATGTCGGATTAAATAGTAATATAAAAAATAAATCATTCCGCATACCTAACTTTTATCACGATTTTTTTATCAGGTATATTTCCCCCCGGAGTAATATTGGGCCGGTGTGCATCTGAGGGAAAGAAAATAAAAAATGTTCGCGGAACAGCATCATAAATTTTGCCATCAGCAGAATAATTGGCAGACTCTTTCTTCTCATCATAAGGCCTGGTAACAGTTGCCTTTGCTACAGGATATACTCCAATTTTTTCCTCACCCGAAATCACATATTGAATGTCAATATATTTTTTGTGTGATTCCCAATTTGTTTTATCAAAATTCTTTGTGGAATCTTCTGTTACTGATGCGTACACATTATCGCCATCAATTGCATATTTTCCTTTACCGAGTTTATTCAGATCCTGATTTTTTAAAAAAGCAAATGCTTTATCCCAGTACACTTTATTGTAATGGTATTGTTTTGCAAACTGCTGTATGTCTACGGATTTATGTGGCTTTAATTGAAGGCCTCCGAGCCATTCTTTTTTCTTAAACCATTTTTTCGCATCATGTTTTGTCCATGTATCAACAGATTGAGCAAATGCATTTACAAATAAAGATGTTGTCAATAATATTGCAGCTGATAAAAATATCTTCTTCATTTTAAATTGATTTAAAATTAGAAATTATACCCCACCAAAAATTGAAAAGCCGCCATCCACGCATATCATAGCGCCTGTAACAAATTGCGATGCATCGCTTAGCAGCCAAACCAATGCACCTTTTAATTCATCTGGATGGCCAAATCGTTTGAATGGTGTTTGTTTAATTACCAACTCACCTCTTTCTGTATAACTACCTTCAGGTTTTGTAAGAAGATTCCTGTTTTGTTCTGTAAGAAAAAAACCCGGAGCCAATGCATTCATTCTTATTTTATCACCATAACGGTTTGCTAACTCAACTGCAAACCATTGATTGTAACAATCCACTGCAGCCTTGCCCATATTGTAACCCAGCACTTTTGTAATGGCTCTTTTTGAATTCATGGAAGAAATATTTACGATACTTCCCTTGCCGCTTTGTGCAATGGCATCACCAAAAACCTGCGTTGGAATTACCGTGCCCCAAAGGTTGATGTCCGTCACTTTTTTCATTCCCTCTATGTTCATTCTAAAAATATTTTCATCAGGCTGAAGAACACCTTCGGGCATATTACCGCCTGCGGCATTTACCAATCCATCTATCTTTCCAAAATGTGATAAGGCTTTTTCTTTGGCAATATTTAATTGCTCTTCATCTAACACATCAGCAACCAAACCAATTGCATTTCCACCTTTTTTATTTATTGCATCTGCTCTTTCATTAGCCACATTTTCTTTTCTTCCTAAAATTCCAACAGCGCCACCAGCCTCAATTATAGCATCTACAAAAGCATTTCCTAAAATGCCTGTTCCTCCTGTTACAATAATCACTTTATCTTTTAAAGAAAAATCCATACAATTTTTTTATCGCAGATCATTTAATTGCACTACATCCATATCAGTATATTCTAAATTCTCGCCGGCCATTCCCCAAATAAATCCATAATTACTTGTGCCACTTCCTGCATGGATACTCCAGGGCGGCGAGACTACTGCATTATAATTTTTCATTATGATATGTCTTGTTTCCTGCGGCTCGCCCATGTAATGAAATACAACCTGGTTTCCAGGAATATCAAAATAAAAATATGCTTCCATTCTTCTGTCATGCGTATGTGCAGGAATGGTATTCCAAACGCTTCCGGTTTCTAAAATAGTTAAGCCCATTACCAACTGGCAACTTTGCAAACCATCTTTATGAATATAACGATAAATGGTTCTTTTGTTAGCCGTTTCCGAAGCTCCCATCTCTCCACCCTGTGCATTTTCTCTTTTTAATAATTTTGTTGGAAATACAGCATGAGCAGGGGTTGACAGAATATAAAATACGGCGGGCTTATCAGTTGAAACACTTGAAAAGCTTACATTTTTTGTTCCTCTTCCAATGTACAGACAATCTAATTTGTTTAACGAAAAATTTTCATTACCCGCAGA
>JALYYX010000014.1 GCA_030946075.1 Bacteroidota bacterium
TTGATGATGCATTGCATGCAACAAGAGCTGCTGTTGAGGAAGGAATTGTTCCCGGTGGTGGAGTTGCTTACATTCGTGCTATTGAAAGCCTTAACGATCTTAAAGGATTGAATGATGATGAAACAACCGGCGTTCAAATTGTGAGAAGAGCGGTTGAAGAACCACTTCGCCAAATAGTTGTAAACAGTGGCATTGAGGGAAGCATTGTTGTTCAAAAAATAAAAGAAGGTAAAGATGATTTTGGATTTAATGCACGCACTGAAGTTTACGAAAACCTTTTTGCAGCAGGTGTAATTGACCCGACAAAAGTTGCAAGAATTGCCCTCGAAAACGCAGCATCAATTGCAGGTATGTTATTAACTACTGAATGTGTAATTAGTGATAAGCCTAAAAAAGATGATGGTGGTGCAGGGCATCCTCCGATGGGTGGTGGCGGAATGGGTGACATGGGTTACTAATAAAATATCAGGGGATTTTCCTCTCAAAATAATAGATCCCCGTTATGAAAATAGCGGGGATTTTTTAAAACTTTAAATTGATAACTATGAAAATAATTAAGGAATTAAAAAGAGTATTTATTCAGTTATTAAATTTTATAAGAAGGCGGGATGATCATTTTGATAATCCATTTGCGATTATCTGATAGTGATTATTTTATCTCAACATGAGCCTTTCCTAAATAATAATATCTGTTGAGAGAATCTTTTATGTGGCTCGTATCAGAAAGCGGAAGGGTAAAGGGTTCTGCAACTTTATAATTAACTGAGTCACTTGTATACATAATAACTTTATGCCCGTATTCTTTGTATTTATTTAAAGTTGTAATTGCTTCCTGTTTATCTTTTGTAGTTTTAAAAACAATTTTAAATGTGTATCCATCTGTAACAGTTTGTTGATGGTTCGTATGCGTAGTGTCTGCTAATTTTCTTATAGCACTTGTGTCATTATTTTGTATGATTTGTGTATTTTCATTTGCCTCATCCGTATCTTTTCTTAATAAAAAATGGTAGGCAGCCCACGCACCTGCAGCTAAAAGAATAACTGCAATTACTATCCATAATGTTTTCTTCCCTGTACTGTTTACTTCTGAATCATAATCAGGAAATAATCCGGATTTTTCTTCATTTTCATTTTCTTTCAAAGCTTTTGGGGGTTCAATTTTTGGGGTAATAAATTGCCCGGGAATAAAAATCAATTCTCCTGTTTGAGCTTTATCTAATGTGCCTAAACCTTCTATAATAAAGGGTTTTCCAATATTTAAAAATTGTTTTCCTAAAGTAAGATATGAATCGAGATCTGCTGATGCAAGGGGTTTAATTTTTTTTGTGTGCTGAACAATTGCATCTATAAGTGCAGCATCTTCAGGTACTTTGGGGTTATAAATAAATGAGATAGCATTTTCCGGAATAACCATTCCTTTTTCGGAATCTACCGGTAACGAAACCGAATTATCTAAACGAAATGTACCAATGCCCTGGAGGGTAATTTCTTTATTACTATATAGTTGTTGTACAAGAACCTGCTCAATTTTCACTATAAAATATTTAAGGTGGACAAACCTACCTATTATTGCTCAATCTGCAAAAAGCAAGTAACAACTTATTTAAGGTACAAAAGATTTATCAAATTATTTGCTACAAGTCACTTGCTGCGTACTTTTGCAGATGCTTACAAATGATGAAGAACTTTTTATTAATTATTGGGAAGCTAACAGAGCAAAACAAAAAAAAATGTTTTACGGGCTTGCGGTTGGCTTACCTATTGGTTTAGTATTTTCTCTCCCTATTTTATTGAGCGTAGTATTTCATCAATGGTATAAGAGTATGATTTTTATTTCTGCCTCACAGGTAACTGTTATATTAATTGCTGTTTTAGGTATTGCAGTTTTTTTTGCTTTATTCCGCATGAAGTTTAAATGGGAAGAAAATGAACAGCTTTATAAAGAGTTAAAGTTTAAGGAACAAAAAATTGATGCAGCTTAATTGTAAGTTTTAATCTCTTATTTTGCAATTCAATTTTTTTTAAGATGAGACAAATTATTTCAGCGGTTTTAATTTTTTCATTAATCATTATCTCTTGTTCAAAAAAAGATAATGTGTGTAATTATACTGATTCTCCGGTTACAGCACCTGCAAGTGAAACAGCCAGTATACAAGCGTATCTTACAGGAAATAATTTAACTGCAACTGCACTTCCATCAGGAGTTTATTATAAAATAACTCAAACAGGTACAGGTGCAGCGATAGCAAATCTGTGTTCAAATGTTACTGTAAAATATGTAGGGAAATTAACTAATGGAACTGTGTTTGACCAAACACCAACCGGTGCAACTGCAGTATTTCCTTTGGGGAAGGTAATTGTGGGTTGGCAAAAAGGTTTGCCGTTAATCAGTGCCGGTGGAAAAATTACTTTATATATTCCGCCATCGCTTGGTTATGGAAATTCATCGGTAGGAGTTATTCCTCCCAATTCAATTTTAATTTTTGATATTGAACTTGTTGGTGTTTCTTAAACATCTTTTCCTTTCCTCTACTTGCCACTTGCTACCTGCTTTCGTGTAACTTTGTTATTCAATGAGTCACGAAGCCATTTCAGTTTTTGACATGTTTAAAATAGGTGTTGGCCCTTCCAGCAGCCACACATTAGGCCCATGGCGGGCTGCAGAGATGTTCCTTGCATCTCTTGAGAATAAAAATATTTTATCAGAAGTACAAAGTGTTGAGGTTTTATTATATGGTTCGCTTGCAAAAACAGGGGTTGGTCATGGAACTGATATTGCAGTGCAACTTGGCTTAAGCGGAGATGATCCGGTAACTTTCGAGGTAAATAATATTAATGCCAAGATCAATGATATAAAAGCCATGAAGAAAATATTGCTGGCAGGAAAACATGAAATTGATTTTGATCCTAATGAAGATATAGAATTTCTTTTTAGTGAAACACTGCCTTATCATCCCAATGCATTAACTTTTTTAGCTGCATTAAAAAATGGCGATCACATTGCCGAAACTTATTATTCCATAGGCGGAGGGTTTGTAACAAAAGAAATTATCAATAATGATAAAACGCAGTGGGCTGATGGTAATGCGCCACCTGAAATTATTCTTCCATTCCCTATAAATGATGCTGACGAATTATTACACTGGTGTATGAAAACCGGAATGAATATTAGCGAAGTGGTAATGGAAAACGAAAATACGTGGCGCAGCGATACAGAAACTAAAAGCGGATTGCTGGCCATTTGGCAGGTAATGAAAGATTGTATGTATCGTGGATGTAATACAGAAGGGATTTTACCCGGCGGATTAAATGTAAAACGAAGAGCGGCCGCTTTAAATAAAAAATTATTAAAGGATAAAACTTATACCGATTATACTTCCTGGATGAATGCCATAAAAGAGGGCGGAAGTGATTTTAAATATATTTTAGATTGGGTGAGTTGTTTTGCATTGGCAGTTAATGAAGAAAATGCTGCCTTCGGCAGAGTAGTTACAGCACCTACAAATGGCGCTGCCGGTGTTATCCCTGCAGTGTTGCAATACTTCGTAATTTTTGGTGATGGGGATAAAGAAGATAAGATCATCCAATTTTTATTAACTGCCGCAGAGGTAGGAAGCATATTTAAGAAAGGTGCAACTATTTCTGCAGCTATGGGTGGATGCCAGGCAGAAATTGGCGTATCATCTTCTATGGCAGCAGCAGCATTAACTGAGTGTATGGGTGGTACTCAAAGGCAAGCATTAATGGCTGCCGAAATTGCAATGGAACATCACCTGGGAATGACTTGTGATCCTATACAAGGCCTTGTACAAATACCTTGCATTGAAAGAAATACAATGGGCGCAATAAAGGCTATAACTGCCTGCCAGCTTGCATTACAAAGTGCCCCCGATTATGCTAAAGTAAGCTTGGATGGAGTAATAAAAACTATGTGGGACACAGCAATGGATATGAATAGCAAATATAAAGAAACAGCAGATGGTGGATTGGCAGTAAATGTTCCATTGAGCCTGAGTGAATGTTAGCATAGATTGTATATTTTATAATTCTCTCCCTAAATATCCCTGGGAAAATATTTTTACTCATACAAATTATTCTGGTTATTTTTATAAATTAGCAAACCAAAATTACCGGATAAAAAAAACACCATGAATCGTATTGCGGTTTTTCTGTTAGGCATTCTACTCTATTTTAATTCCTTCTCACAAGGCATTGGTACCAAAGTAAGTTTTAAAGGAACTGATGGTAAATTATATACTGCAACTATAAGCAATATACAGGGCGATAAATACAAATTAAAATATGATGGATTTGATTTTGAGGCCTGGGCTACATCTGATCAATTTACTGTTACAAATAACCCAGCCTACCAGCAGCAAAACACAAATCGCAATTCAACACAAAATTTAATTGGCGCAAAAGTTTCTTTTACAGCTGTAGATGGAAAAACTTATACTGGTATCATAAAAGAAATTAACGGCAGTAATTATAAAATAAAGTATGATGGTTTTGATTTTGAATCATGGTTGGTAAACAATCAGTTTACAATTTTAAACAATAATAATACCGGCACTACTGTTACCAACCCACCGGTTTATCAGCAAAAAATAAAAACATCTGCTACTACAGTAAATGCAGGAGCGCAGGATGTAATAAGCATTTTTGATTTTGGTAAAAGGCAGGGCTGGGTTTCAGTTGTACAGGAAAATAAATTAAATACTTACCTGGGGGGTTTATCACAGCAGGATAAAACTAAATTAGTTCAATTTATAAATCAGGCTAAAACAAATTCAGCCAAATTTTTTGTTTTAAAATCATTGCTTGCCGGAGATAATTTTAATTTATTGCAGAATTTTATTAATCAGTTAAATCAATATCCTGAATCTTATCAGCAGGAAAAATGCCTCGTCTATACAAGGCATTCAATTATACAGCAGTGGCAGCAAACTTGCTCTGTTACAACGGTTCAAACTTTTTTGGGCGATTTATGTCCACGCTACGCATGGGATGTAAAAAAGGTAAATAATTTTGATGTGCCTGCAAATGACCCCTCCAATGCAATGGCGCAACAACAAAAAGATTTGCTTGAAAAATATGGCGGCTCAGTTTCTGCCAGAGGTTCATATTCAGGTAAAGAGATTGGAATATTGGAACCTCTAAATGATTTTGTGGGGCGAATACTTGGTGTAAATTTTACTTTTGAGGAAATAACCGGTCAATTACCTACTGCATTTATCAAAATTCGAACCCAGCTGGATAGAGGAATCGATGTTCCTTTAAATATAAAATTTATTGGCTCAGAGGCTAGGCATTTTATCTTAATGATGAAATATACAAACACAGCCAGCGGATATCAATATCTTATTTATGATCCATGGGATGGGGTATGTGATTATGTAAGCGAGTCTAATTTACTCCAGGGTTCCTTAGCTCCATTAAACAATCAATGGAAAATTAGTGTTGATTATTATTATCCTGCATTATAATTTTAGCTGAAATTTTCAGTTTACAAAAAATAATTGCTTTATCAATTTTATGAAATTAAAGATTGTAATATTGAGCGTTATTTTTTTATGCACTATCTGCATTAAATCTTTTCCTCAACAAAATGAAAGAATAAAAGCATCTTACATGCTGGCATTTGGCCGCAACCCTTACCCCAGTGAATTAAATTATTGGCTTGGCCGTGGCAATTTATCAATTGAACAGCTTATACTTTTACACAGGCAGGGTTTTATTGAAATACCAAGTTTACACAGCGAAACTATTATCAATTCATACATAGATGCTTTAGGCCGCAAACCATCAGAAGATGAAATAAAATATTGGATGAACGGCGATTTTATTTATATAGAATTATTGAATGACCACATGAAACTTTTGCAATTAAATAATTGGGAGAATGAAAGAGTGATAAAGCTTTCTTATGAAAAAGTATTTGATCGCGTGCCTGGCAACGCTGAAATGAATTTGTGGAAAAAAAAGGGTGCTACAGCTTTTTTTCTTCTTGCGGGATATCTTGAATATAGTAAGCGTACGGTTAATAATGAGGCAGGAAATATCGGTGCTGCAGACGTAAGAAATTTTTTATCTGTTTCAACAATTTCACTCTCCCCACCAATAGCATCTGAGGCTTTGAAATTTATTAATAAAAGTGTTACTAAATCTGTTGCCGGTATTATTACTCGCAATGGAGGAAATATAATTACTTCAGGAAAACATAATATTTTTCCTGGTGAGAATCTCAATTGAGTTTTTGCAATACTATACCCAATGGTTTTTATAAGCCAGTTTAATAGCTTCTGCTTTTGAACGCACATGCAGCTTTTGGTAAATATTTGAAGTATGTGTACGCACAGTTGCAGGGCTGATAAATAATTTTTCCGCAATTTCTTTGTATTCCAATCCTTCAATAAGATGCTGAAGTACCGCTTGCTCACGGATGCTTAAAACATGGGAAACTGCATTTGCTTCGGACGCCGGTGCATTTCCCTTTAATAGACCTAAAGTTTTACGGGCAATGGCGGGAGACATGGGCACTGCATCATAATTTATCACATGTAAAATGGCTTCATTAATATTAATTGCATCATCATCTTTTAATAAATAGCCATTTGCCCCTGCTTTTATAGCCTGAAATATTTTTTCATTATTATCAAAAACAGTAAGCACAATAAATTTTATTTTTGGATAAAGCATTGATGCTACAGCAATAGTTTGTATCCCTGTCATGCCTGGCATTTCCAAATCCATCAAGACTATCTCAGGAAACTTATCATCAGTTAATTCTTTAATACTTTCTAAAAATTCTTCACCATTAGAAGCTTCCATCACAATTCTGAGATTAGGCGAAGAATTTAATTTATCCCTTATAGCTCTTCGAACTATTAATTTATCATCAACTATTGCTATATTAACGTACATATTTAAGTAAAGATGAATTCATAAATGATAATTCTTTATACTGCAAATGATGTATTTTTTTTGAGTACTATTTCCGTGCCCTCATCATTAGATAAAATATTAAACATATATCCTGCTTCCTTTGCCCTGTGTTGCATATTATATAAGCCATTGCCTTCTGTAATATGGGTTGCATTAAAACCTTTTCCATCATCTTTTATAGAAATGTGAAGGGTGGCATTGCTTTCTATTGATATGGTGATCTGTTGCGGATTAGCATGTTTAAAAGCATTTTGCAAAGCTTCCTGCATAATTCTAAAAAGATGCAGCGCTTCTACCGGTGATAATTCAAAATTTTTATTTAGCTCTTCTTTAAAATTGGTATGAATATTAGGAAAATTAGAGGATATTTTTTTTGCATACAATTTAAAACGATCTATAAAATCTGTAATAGTGATAGCATCATTATTTAAAACCCAAATAGTTTCTTTTAATGAAGACATAATATTTTTTGCATTTTCAGAAACATTTTCCACATCTTTTTGTATTTCGGGCTGTAGTGATTTATTGTTTAATTTCTCTGCACTGGCAAGTAATACTGTAGCATACGCTCCAATGTTATCGTGAAGGTCTCTCGAAATTCTTTCTCTTTCTAATTGCACTGTTCGCTGTATTTCTAATTGTCTTAATTTTTTACGATTAATTTGTTTGGTATACAAATTTATAATTGCAATAATGATAGCAATAGTACAAATTACCATTATTGCTATAAACCAAATTGTTTTCCAAAAGGGTGGAGTAATGGTGATGGAAATATATTTATGCTGTATGTTTTTTATTAGCTCATTACCTGCAGCTGTGTATTCAAAATTGTATTTGCCGGGAGGTAATACATACCGGGCATAACCGCGATTACCAACACTTACCCATTCTTTATCTATACCATTCATTTTGTATTGATAATTGTATATCCCGGGATCATACTTGCTAAAAACCGAAAAATAAAAAGACAAAACATTATTAGTATAAGGCAAAGTGATATGCTGTAAATTCCACGATGCACTATCAGTATTTATACTTCTATTCATTACTTTTATATCTGTCATTAAAATTTGCGGCTCACGTGCTAATCTTTTTATATTCTCAGGATAAAAACTATTAACACCATTTATTCCGCCAAAAAACAATTCTCCATCATAAGCTTTTGCGCAGCTATTTAAATTAAAATGATCTGCTGATAATCCATCTTCTTCATATAAATTAATAATATTATTGTTAGTATATATACCTGTGACGCCATTATTGGTACCACACCAAATATTCCCTTTGTTATCATTTGTAATGCTATAAATAGAATCATTCGCAATTCCATCTTTTGTATTATTATAAATATGTATAATTCCACCACTTTCATTATTTAATTTGTACACGCCTTTCTCAGTACCAATCCATAAGTTATTTTTATTGTCTTCAAAAAAACATTTAGTAATTATTTTTTGGGGGAGATAAAAATTGTATTCCTTTTCAAAATTTTTTCCACTCAGGAGTGTATATTTTTCCGGCTGCGCAAGCCACAATCTTTGTGCATGGTCTATAAATGCACTTGTAAAACCTTGTGATAAATTTATCCGGGTAAACTTAATACTATCAGATGAGTAATTGATAAAATATATTGAGGAATTGCAATAGAGTGCAGCCGTAGTATCAGTTAGTTGCTGCAGGTAAGTAAAATAAGTTACTTCATGAGGAATAAAAGAATTGGCAAATTTTTTTAAAGATGTAAGCTGCAAATTTTTAGAGTTTAATAAATAAACGCCGGGATCGCCATTAGTAAATAATAAATATTTATCAGACTTAATTTTTAATACACAGCTTGTTTGTTCCCTAAAACTTAACTCAAAATGTTTTATGAGATGTTGTGATGTATCAAATAAATTAATACCATTGAATAGCGTACCCACAATTATGAGGTTGGATTTTTTATCAGGGTAAATGCACTTTGTAAAATTTTCCGGCGGCTTACCAGTGCCATAATATTTAATTCCTAAATTATTAAAATTTATTTTTTTTAATCCTTCTTTATCTGAAAGAATCCACAGATGGTTATAGCTGTCAGAAATACATTTATTAATATAACCTTTACTAATAAATGGTTGATTTTCTTCATCTACCATTTGATAAACAACTTTGCCATTTATACTGTTTAAAATAAATAATTCATTGTTTAAGGTTAACGCATAAAGGCTATCGTGTAAATACGTTAATGATCTTGCCAGTATTTGCTTTGAATTTGTGGCCGGATAGGGGCATAAAAAAGTAGTAACTTCTGTTTCTATGTTGGCTTTGTATATTCCTTTATTAGTAGTTAACAATAAATTATTATTATTTAAAGGAGTGTAATTTATTATCGTAAAATTTTTTATTAATGCATTGGCATGGTATACGTATCTGATCCTTTTTGCAATAAAATCAATTTGAACAATATTATTTTCGGCAGCATCATAAAAAACGCTGTTGTCATTTCCTTTCTTAAATCTGTAAAAGGTTGGTTGCAGTTTATAAGGAATAATGAAGCTATTAATAATTTTGCCTGAAAATTTATTTACAGAAACAAATTTTTTTTCTGATTCATTCCAGCACCATACTTCGTTGTTAATTTCTGCAAAGGGCACTAGCGGAATTATAAATGAAGATGAGCTTAATGAGGATGTAGCCTCGTTATTTGTATTGGTAAATATTATTTGAAACTTATTAGTATTATAGTTATAAGCGCTTATTCCGTTCTCGTGCCGTAACCAAATATTACCATTATTTAATTTAAAAAAAGTAATATGAGTAATTTGAGGTAAGCCCGGCTGAGTATGAATGGTTTCAAAATTGGTTCCATCAAATCTTTGCAAACCTGCACCGGTGCTTATCCATAAAAATCCATTCCCATCTTCCGCCATACCCTTTATCGATCCCTCCAATAATCCTTCGCTTATGCTATAACTTTTGCTTGTGAATTTCTTAACCTGCTGTGCCTCGGAATTAAGAAAAATTAGTAAGCTTAATAGTACAGACCAATATTTTAAAGAGAGTTTTCTACTCATAAAACAATAACCTGTTTGCATGTAGATTAAAGAGTATTGCGCTTAAAACAAAATAGCGTAAATATATGTATAAACCTTAAAAAATACTGCATGTGCAGTATTGGTTATGGATAATAAAGTGAAGATTTTTACTAAACAGATTTTTAATTTTTAAACTGTTTATATTCCGATTATCCTTTTAAAAAATCATGCAAATGCTGTATTGACTTGTGCTAATAGAAGTGCGAACATTGCTAATTAATAAATACTCCTCTATCTGCTAAACCAACCTGCATTTTTATATATTAAATAATTATTTTAAAAACAAACAAAATGAAAAAAATTACAATTGCTTTTTTATCATGCATATTATTGTGCTCCTTTGCAATTAAATCCTTTGCACAGCAAGACCAAAGAATTAAAGCAGCTTATATGCTAGCCTATGGACGAACACCAAGCCAGGGAGAATTGAATTATTGGCTGGGCAGGGGGAATTTATCAATAGATCAGCTTATAGAGTTTCATAGGAATTATCTTCCTCAAGATGCAAATAATCACCAACAGGTAATTATACAATCGTATATAGATGCTTTAGGTAGAAGACCAAGTGACGGCGAAGTAGCCTTTTATATGAAATATACTCAAACGTACACTGAACTTATGGCAAGCCATGTTAACTGGCTTAAATCAAATCCCGGGGAGTATGATAAAGTGATAAACATTTCCTATGGCCAGGTAGCTACACAAAAAGAGATGAATTTTTGGAGAGCACAAGAGGTTCACCCTTGTTTTTTACTTATAGCCTATCATCAGGATTATGCAAGAAAACAACAAAGTGAAGTTACAAGTCAGGGGGCAGTTAATTTACAAAATTTAGGTTCTGTTACAGCCGTATCACTCTCTCCTGCTGTAGCTGCTGAAGCGTCAAAATTTATTAGTCATAATGGAAGTGCTATACTTTCTCCTAATAGTTCCAACCTTGTAGCGCAAGGTGCTGGAAATCTTGTTGCACAAGGGGCTGGTAACCTTGTAGCGCAAGGTGCTGGAAATTTTATTGCTGTTGGTGCCAGGTAA
>JALYYX010000016.1 GCA_030946075.1 Bacteroidota bacterium
GAAAAATTGGCGACATAACTGTTTTTAAATGGGAAGGTAAGCTGCCTGATGTGGAGTTGATACAACGCTGCATTGGTGATGCTGTTACAGGAGTTATTTCAGTAGAAAATTTACTCATCATTGGTGAACATTTTAAAATATGGACAGATGAAACTTTTGTTGTGGATGTAGAACCCGGTCCTGAAGAAGCAGGCGAAGACTTTACCGAAGAAATGCAGCAGGCTATCCCTGATCTGATTTTAACCCTGCAAAATCTTACTAAGGAAAACACAACGGAATTGATTAATTTTAAACCACTGTTTGGTGATACATTAATTCAAGAAAAAACGGATGCCTGAAAATTATAATCATAAAAATAAAAATGCAGTTGATACACTCTTCTGGCGGGAAGAAATTCTTCAGGTATTATATTGGATGGAAGGAGAAGGGTTGGAAGATGCCGTTCCTTTCAGCAGGTTATTATCCTTATTAAATACTACAAGCGAAAATCTCTTACTTCATCTTAAAAAAAATATTATAGCAGGTTATTTGAAAACAGAAGATGAAACATTGACTGAAAGCAGTTCTGTAAAATTAACTCCCACAGGAAAAAAAGAAGCCGGAGGCATTTTCAGAAACGCATTTGAAGGAATGCAAAAGGGGGGGCATGGTGAGTGTGGGCCGGATTGCGAATTCTGTTACCTGGAAGGAGAAAAACTGGAAGACTGTGTTCATAATTGTGCCGACAGCCGACATCATCATTAATCATGCAAAGCATTTTTTTATCAGATACAGAGTACGATCAACTGGCTTCTAAAACAGAAGAACTGATTGCAAAGGTTGATAATCTACCTTACCCAAAAGTAAAAGATGATGTACATGAGCTGCTGCAAAACTTTGACATGCTGCACCGGGAAGCCCTTACCCGTTTGTTTAAGGAAATCGTAATCAATCATCCTGATCTACACACCAAAATGGAAAGTGATAAAGCAGTAAATTTATTATTCAGCCTTTACGACCTTTTCCATACCGATATTCAAAGTAATATTTATGGAACGCAAGATTTATTCAATGGAAATGGTAATGATAAATATCCGCGGTGGATACCGGTTGGTAATGCAAACAAACTGAAAGATGATACTGCCTATAAATATGCAGAAGAAGGGGAAGATATTTTAATTTGCAAAACAGAAGGTACATTGTATGCCGTTAAAAATTCATGCAGTAATACAACTTTGCCGCTGGAAGGTGCTGTTATTGAAAAAGGATATCTCATTTGTCCGTGGCATGGCTGCGCTTATCGTTTGAGTGACGGTATTATGGAAACCAATGCGATGCAAAGGCTAAAAAAATATCCCCTTGAAATAAATGAAAAAGGGGAAATAAGAATAGGACTAAACATGTAAAATATATGCACCACAAATTCTCTGCGATTTTATCCATCATGTTATGCATGATCGTTTTTAATTCCTGCAACCATAACAAATCCGGAAGCAATGATTTGCCTGTAACAATGGATGATTCATCACGGATCATTATTGATCGTGCAATTGCTTATGCCGGCGGCTATGACGAATGGCAAAAAAAGAAAACATTATCATTCAATAAAAAAAGTATCAGCTATGATAGCTCCGGTAAAATGATAAAAGAGATTGACCAATATTTTGATTATATGATGAAGCCGGAATTCAAAGCAAAAGTTACTTATATGGTTCATGATACTGCAATCTTATTGATCCATGATGGAACAAAAGCCCGCAAATTTTACAATGGAAAAATGTCAAATGATCAAAAAGATATTGATGGTGCATGGAATTCCTGCTATGGTTCACAGTTTGTAATGTGTATGCCTTATAAATTAAAAGATCCGGGAATAAAAGCCGAGTATGTAGGTCAAATGCTTTTAAGTGATAGCACACCGGCACAGGTAATCAAGACTTCTTACATGAAAGGTGCAGGTAGTAATCCTGATCATATATGGTATTATTATTTTGAACCCGGCACAGGAAAACTGCTGGCTAATTCTCTGAGTGGAAAAAATAATTACTGGGATTATACCCGGTATGAACAATTTGAAAAAGCCGGTGGATTGTTGTTGCCTTCGGTACGAAAAGGATATGATGCAAATGCCCTGAATAAGCGGGGTAAATTCATTTCAGAAAGCAGGCATTTTAATATTGTTTTTGATAAAG
>JALYYX010000323.1 GCA_030946075.1 Bacteroidota bacterium
GCAATAAGTAAAACAAATAATGAAAGTGACGTAAACCAGTGGATTTATTTTAATAAAACTGTTGATGGGTGGAGAATTGATTATTTAAAAAACATACAGGTAAAATAGAAATCATTTTATCTTTATACTTTATTTACTTTAATTACATTTTATGCCCGGATTTGAATTTTTTGGAGAAGAAGAAAGAAAACAGATCGATGATGTAATGAATACAGGAATTCTTATGCGTTATGGATTTGATGCACTACGCAAAGGAAACTGGAAAGCAAAGGAACTGGAACTAAAGATTTCTGAAACATTCGGATGTAAATATGCACAGCTAACCAGCAGCGGAACCTCTGCACTAACAACTGCTATGGCTGCTTTGGGTATAGGTTATGGAGATGAAATTATAATGCCTGCATTTACATTCGTTGCAAGTTTCGAAGCAGTGATTTCTGTTGGTGCTATTCCGGTTCTTGTTGATATTGATGAATCATTAACGCTTGACCCAAATGCTGTAAGAGCAGCAATAACTTCAAAAACAAAATGCATAATGCCTGTACATATGTGCGGCAGTATGGCCGATATTGATGCACTAAAAAATATTTGTAAAGAACATGATCTTATTTTGCTGGAAGATGCATGCCAGAGTATTGGCGCCACTTACAAAGGAAAATATGTTGGCACCATTGGCGATGCAGGAACCTTTAGTTTTGATTTTGTAAAAACAATTACTTGTGGAGAAGGTGGTGCCGTGCTCACTAATAATAAAGACATTTATACAAAATGCGATGGGTATACTGATCATGGTCATGATCACAAAGGTTCTGACCGTGGTGCCGAACTACATCCTTTTATCGGATATAATTATCGTATAAGCGAACTGCACGCTGCTATTGGTGTGGCGCAGATAGACAAGTTGGAAAAATTTCTTTCTATACAAAGAAAAAATCATTCTCTTCTTAAATCAATTTTAGGTTCCGTTCCTGAAATAAGTTTTAGAAAAATTCATGATGAAGATGGTGACAGCTGTACATTTCTTAGTTGGTTTTTAACCGATGCAGAAGTAGCATCTGCGGTAGTTTCAGAAATGAAATCGCAAAATATTTTAGCCGGAAACTTTTATTGGTTTGAGAACAACTGGCATTACATCCGTAAATGGGATCATCTTAAAAACAATATATTTTTAAACACCCAAAGCGAACAGCTGCAACAGCAGTTAAGCAAATATTCAACACACACATTTGCTGCAAGCGATGCAATTATGAGCCGCTGCATTTCAACAGCAATAAGCCTTACATGGACGGAAGAACAGATAAAAGAAAAGGGAGAAAAAATTATTTCAGTAGTAAAAAAAACTATGAAAAATAAATATGCATCTGTATAATTATTTCTTCCCCTCCAAATAATTACACTGTTGCAAAGATCCTACTCTAAATCGTAATGGAATTTTAGTTGTCTTTTCAAACTGTAATTCCTTTTTGCACATAATGCCAAAGTGTTGCGAATAATAATTCTGCGGTACTATAGAAATTAATTTGCTCCCGATTACCGGTTTTTCTAAATTAATAGCATGTGCTAATGGGAATTTTATTGTAGGAGCTGATGTAGCTTTTGCAGATAATTCTTTAGTTGTATTATTTGATTGTGCTCTTAAAAAAAAGCCGCTAAATAAAAAAATTGCAATAAGGCCACAAATTTTATTCCAAAACAACATGGTATTGGTTTAGTGTATGTAAATTTACGCTTTCTTATTAAGGTTAGATTTTTAAAAATAAAATGTCTTTAAGTCAAAACTTACAACAAAAATTACTTCAGAAATTATCGCCGCAGCAAATTCAATTAATGAAATTGCTGCAGGTGCCTACTGTACATTTAGAAGAAAGAATTAAAGAAGAACTTGAAGAAAATCCTGCACTTGAAACAGGTGAAGATGGGCATGAGGATAATTTTGAAGAAACAAAAGAAGAGCTTGAAACCCCCGAAGATGATTTTGATAAAGACGGAAGTGAGGATGAATATGGCAACATTGATATTAGTGAATATGTAAATGACAGTGACGATGATGTTGGCGATTATAAATTGCGGGATGACAACTACCCGGAAGAAGAAACCAAAACAATTCCTCACAGAGTTGAAACATCTTTTTATGAAATTTTGATAGGCCAGCTAAGTATGCTGGACCTTGATGAACGCCAGCAAAAAATTGCAGAACAAATTGTTGGCAGTATTGATGATGATGGCTATTTACGAAGAGAATTAACATCAATTGCAGACGACCTTGCGTTTCGCCAAAATATTGATGCTACTGAAAAAGAAATAGAAGAGCTCATACAAAAAATTCAGCAATTTGATCCCCCGGGAGT
>JALYYX010000032.1 GCA_030946075.1 Bacteroidota bacterium
ATGGCAAAGAAATATGCAAAGAATTAAAAGCTAATGAATACACGAAAAATATTCCTGTTATACTTATGTCAGCAAGCCCAAAGCTATTATTAAATCATGAAGAGTGTGGTGCCACTGACACCATTGCCAAGCCTTTTCATCTTAATGAAGTGAGTGAAAAAATAAGTTCTGTTCTTAAAATGCTTCCGGTACTTTTTATAAATCTGCAAAGTGTTTCTCACAACATCATTCATCATTTATGATGCATTGCAAAGGAGCAGCTATTTCTCTTACAATTTTTTATTGCTTTAAAAGTTGCCCTCGTATTTCTCCGTTAGGAAATGCAATGCTGTGAATATTTACATAAAAAAGATTTGCCATCAGGTCGGCTTCCTTTGTTGAGTCTAATGCAACACTTGTATAATTTATAGGAGAGGCAAAACCGGTAAACGGAAAAATTACGGGACCGGAAACTCCAACTGCACCTTTGTGAATATGTGCTGCTGTGGCTGTTAAGCCGGAATAAGTAACGTTTATCTTTAAAATTTTTGTGTTGATATTATACGTGGCGGAAGCAGTGCCTGAAGCGGTTGAGTTATTCGGTGGCGTTTCGTTTGATCCTTTTAATGTTGCACTAAAAGCAAAATAATAATTTGCCTCGGAGATTGTTGCCTTTTTACATGAAATAGCTAAAAAAATAACAAACACAAATACTACTTTAAAAGAAGACATAAAAAGAGGTTACGGTTAAAAATATTTACAAATTTAATAATTCAAATTAATTTCATAGATAACTTATTTTAAAATATCCAACACCTTCCACATCTTCTCTCTTACTGTTGATGCACTTCCATCAAAATTATTTACGATAAAAGAGAAAGTATATTCTTCACCCGGCTTACTTTTTATATATCCTGTATAACTTCTTACGCCATTTATATAACCATCTTTCATTTTAATTCCGTTTGCTTCCGGCAGATCGTAGTAGAAAGAAGAAAACCAGGGTTTATCTTTTGCATACTGCATAACAGATACCAAAGCTTTTGTGGTAACACGATTACCCGGAGATAAGCCACTGCCGTCAATTATTTTTAAAGAAGACCTTTCAATTCCTCTTTCACTCCAAAAGTTTTTTATAATTTTTACCCCTGCATCTGTGGTGCCTGTTTTTGTTTTTTCATAACCTATTGTTTTTAATAATGCCTCTCCATAAAGGTTAATGCTCTTTTTTAAAAACCAATACATAATACTATCCAACGGTGGTGATGTATGCATGTAAAAAATTGAATCCGCTTTATTCCACTTACTTTTTTCTTTCAAATAATTTACATTATTATCAGGGTATGCTTTTCCTCCGGAAATACTCTGATAAATTGTTGCAGCCAATAACTTACCACCATCAGGCAAAGAACCTGAAACAACAAAGCTGTCTTCATTAACAGGAATGGTTCCCCGAACAAAACCAACATCAGCATCAGCAGCAAGATAAATGTAAGTGTTATCCCCACTGCCTTTCGCCGCAGAAGTAACCTCATTTATTAAATGAATACCGGGTAAAAATTTTGGGTGTGTGCTTTTTATTTGTACAGCGTCACCAAAATTATTCCCTGATTTTAATATCAGATCGTATTGGTTTTCTCTCCAGTTTAAACCTGATGCACCTGCGCCATAATAATTTCCTACGTCTTGCCATATCCAGCCATCCGGTACTCTTTGCGTTCCCCAAATTCTATCATCGCCCAAAACGATACCCTTTATTTGTTGAATTTTATTTTGTTTAATAGCATTTTTAAATTCTGCAATAATTATATTTTCTTTTGTTGATGAATAGCGCCAGCTTCCTAAAGTTGGGTCGCCGCTTCCGGCTACATAAATGTTCCCACTTAAAATTCCATCATTAATTTTTCCATCATAACCTAATTTTGTTTTATAAGAATAATCTTTTCCCAATAATTCAAATGCAGTTACAGCAGTTACCACTTTCTGGCAACTGGCAGGCGCTAATCCCACATTTGAATTTTTATCAAAAATAATTTTACCGTTTTTATCAACAACATACAAACTTATTATTCCATGTTTAAATTGAGAATCTATTTCCAGTTTATCAATAGCAATATTTAATTTTTGCGAAACGGATTGAGCATAAGAATTAGCAACAAGTAATAAAAAGAAAAAAGCAAGCCTCATAATAAATTAATATTGCACTAAAATAAATCATTCATTAGAAATGGTAAGTGCGTCAATTATAACTATCGGGGATGAGCTTTTGATAGGCCAGGTTATTGATACCAATAGCGCATACATTGCACAGGAATTAAACAAAGCAGGCATTGCAGTTAAGCGCAGAGTTGCTGTAGGAGATACGGCTGAAGGCATTACGAATGCATTGGATGAAGAAAGTAAACATGCAGAAATAATTTTAATAACCGGCGGTCTCGGGCCAACATCTGATGACATAACAAAGCCATTGCTATGTAAATATTTTAATGGTAAGATGGTAGTAAATGAAAGTGCTTTACAAAATGTAAAATATCTTTTTAATAAAGTATTTAAAAGAGAAACGACCGAAGTGAATTTAAAACAAGCTGAAGTACCGGATGTTTGCACCGTCATTCAAAATAAAAAAGGAACAGCACCGGGAATGTGGTTTGAGAAAGATGAAAAAATATTTGTTAGCATGCCGGGTGTTCCTAACGAAATGCAGGGCATGATAAAAGAAATAATTGAAAAATTAAAAAGCAAATTTGAATTGCCTGTCATAATCCATAAAACCTTATTAACTGCAGGCATTGGAGAATCAATGTTAGCAGAAGTGATAAAAGATTTTGAAACTTATCTCCCGCCACATATTAAACTGGCATACTTACCAAATTACGGAATGGTTCGTTTACGGTTAACAACATCAGGATATGAAAAAGATGCAATCGAAAATGAAATTAATTCTCAATTTGCCACACTCAAAAATCTTACAAAAGAATATTTAGTAGCCGATGAAGATGAGCCATTGGAAAAAGTGATTGGCAAAATTCTTTCTGCAAGAAATGAAACCATGGGAACAGCCGAAAGCTGCACCGGTGGCTACATTGCACATCTTATCACTTCACATCCCGGTTCATCAAAATTTTTTAAAGGCTGTGTGGTGAGTTATGATAATGATGTAAAAGAAAACGTTTTACATGTATCAAGTGAAACTTTAAAAGATCATGGCGCAGTAAGCGAAGAAACAGTAAAGGAAATGTTGAAAGGCGCTTTGGATATTTTAAAAACGGATTATGCAATTGCAGTCTCCGGCATTATGGGGCCTGATGGCGGAACTTCCGAAAAGCCTGTAGGTACGGTATGGATAGCAGTTGGCTCCTTCGACAAGCTCAGGATGACAACCAAAAGCCAAACATTAAAATTAAATTTAAGATTTGATCGTATGCGTAATATTCAAGTTACAGCACAAAATGCATTGAATCTTTTAAGAAAATT
>JALYYX010000033.1 GCA_030946075.1 Bacteroidota bacterium
AAAATATTTTATTGCCGCTTTCTTCACGCCAAAATTTTCAATCGCTTTTAAATTTTTATTCAGATCATCAACAAATTGTTTTTGAGTTACAAGAAGACTGTCTCTTTTATTCCAATCTGCATATAACAAATGCTGGTCGCTGTGCGGGCCTAAATAATTTCCGTTTTGTTTTAGTTGACTAATGATA
This sequence comes from Bacteroidota bacterium, assembly GCA_030946075.1. Taxonomy (GTDB): domain Bacteria; phylum Bacteroidota; class Bacteroidia; order Chitinophagales; family Chitinophagaceae; genus Ginsengibacter. The sequence continues at coordinate 188 of JALYYX010000033.1, forward strand.
TTTTTATTATTTGGACTGCGATAAAATCTTCCCGTAAAAAAGAAAGATGCTTTTACATTTTGTTTTTGCAAACTTGAAAGAATTGTTTTGCCGCCATCCCCAAATTCATCAGCAGTAAATACCAGTACAATATTTTTTTTAGAAAGATTCCCCCTAACGATTGCTCCATGATCTATTGTTTGAAAAGAAGTTTCGGAAGTCCCGAAGTTTCGGGATTTAGAGGGGGCTGCCTCATTTTCTTTTGCTGCCAATAAATATATTAACGATGCAGTTCCATCCATTGTTGGCTCATTGGTACTGTAGTCTCCATAATCATCATGATAGACTGCAAGGTCACTTTGAAATTCTGCATATTCATCTGCATCTTTTAAAGTAATACCTATAAGATTTTTGTAAATGCTTGTGTACACCGGGCCATCAACGAGTCCGCCATTTATTGGGTAATTTTTTAAATGTGTAAAAGCAGAATGCGGATCAACAGGTGTGTCACCCCATTGCGGCAACCCATACACCATGCTTGTTCCCCAGGGGTTGCAGCCAAACAACCAGTCAATATTTGCCTGCTCCAATTCTTCAAAAGTTTTATCATTGGTTAATTCACGATACCAATAACATTGAATAGCAAAAGATGTTGTAAGATTATTGCTGCACCATATAAATGGGATACCTCTGTAAAATGCATTGTTCTTTGCTTTGTTCCAAACACGGTTAATGCCTTCTTTGTAATAGCTTATTATGGTATCAGCCTGTGAGGGGAGCTTAGTAATAAAATCTTTTGTATATCCTTTTGGGGGGGGAAATTTTCCTGACTTAAGTTGTTTTGCTAATTCGTAATGTCCCAGGTTTATGAAGGGATACCATTGATAATGCTTTGCTGTATCTGCACCTAACCATGGTGTAACTTTTTCTTTTTTTGCATATGCCAAAGATTGAACCATGAACCATCCATCATCGCCGGAACCCTTATTGCTGTTGACCATTTCATGAATAGCAGCATAAGCCAATTCCATATCGTCAACCCAATTATCTTCAGCATAGATGTACGGCGAACGTACAGATACTGTTTGCGTAACTCCTGATTTTTTATTTGCATAATGATAAGAGCTCATTGCTTTATCATAATATCCACTTGGTCTTCCTGCTTTTTTAAAAATGCTATCGGTAGAATAAATATAATGAGCAAGCGCAAATGCACTTGCAAATTTTGCTGCGGTAGAACTTGTTCCTGTTGTATTATTCAAAAACTTTCCTCTTTGCTGAGGTTTGCCATCAATAAAATAAACCGGCCGTTCATATCCTCTGCCATAAAAAGAATCTTCTTTTGGTATTCGCATTCCCTGGTGATCGCGGTCATCTGCAATTTGGTTGAACATCCAATCTTCTCTGGGATGCATTTTTAAAAGCCAGTCCAGCCCCCACTTTGCCTCATCAAGCACATCAGCGATTCCATTTTTCCCATCTAAGCCATTGGCAAGTTTTTCGTCAGTAAAAACGTTTTTAAAATCACGGTACGCCATAAGCAAATGATATGTCGCATTGGCTGAAGTAGAAGAGTATTGTAAATAATCTGATGCATCGTGCCAGCCACCGCTAACATCAATGTGAGTGCTGTCTTTTAGTCCGGCTTGCTCTCCATATAATGTATAACCATCGTGGGTATGACAACTATCTTTTAAAAAAGGATTGAAGCCGCTCCGTTGCTGGCGCATGTATTGCAAACAAAAATTTGCACTGCCTTTGTAAACATCTTTGTCAATTTTAAAAACAGGAGAAACTGCATTACCTGCTTTTAAAAAATAAACACCCGGTTTTTTATAAGAAGAAAAATTTAAACGATAGGTATTCTTGAATGGTCCATAAGCACCAAAACTTCTTCCGGCTGTATTGGTAAAAACTATTTTGTTTGAAGCAGAATCTATAAGAGAGAAAGAAGAAATGTTTCTTGTTGCTTTGCTGCACCACACGGCAACTTTAATTCCCTGCGTTGTATAGCCAAGCTGGTTTATTCTTATCCATGCCTGTCGCTTTTCCTTTTTTAATTCAAATGAGAAAAGAAAGATTATAATAAATAAGCTGATAATTTTATTCATAGAAATAATACTATCCTAAAAGTAATTAAATAGCTCATCTCCTTTTTACCATCTGCATAAAAGATTTTTAACTTTGATTATGGCAGAAAAAGAAAAACTCCGGCTTGATAAATATCTATGGGCAATCCGCCTTTTTAAAACAAGAAGTCTTGCATCTGAGGCTTGTGCAAATAATAAAGTTAAGAGTAAAGGGAATAATGTAAAAGCGGCTAAGACAGTGAATGTTGGCGAGCAATACAAAGTAAAAACCGAATCAAAAAAATGGCTGATAGAAGTAACAGGTTTGTTACACAATCGTGTTCAATATTCAGAATCCATAAAAAATTATATTGACCTTACACCTGAAGAGGAAAAAGAAAGTTTAAAACCAACTGCATTTATATTTCAAACAGGTAAAAGGCAAAGCAAGCAGGGAAGACCAACAAAAAAAAAAGAGAACTTGATGATTTTATAAGCCCCCTCTAAATCTCCCCCGATAGGGGTGACTTGCTATCGCACAAAGCCGTATCTGCTGAATAGAAAGATTGAAAATCTTTATGACGAATTTCAATCAGTAAGTTTGCATAATGAAAATTGATATTATTTCTGTTATTCCTGAATTGATGGAAAGTTTTTTTTCTCACTCTATTTTAAAAAGAGCCAGGGAAAAGGGTTTTCTCGAAGTAAATCTTTTTAATCTTCGCGATTATACAAATTACAAACACGGCCAGGTTGATGATTACCAGTTTGGCGGCGGCGCAGGATTGGTAATGATGCCTGAGCCATTGGTAAATGCAATTGAAAGTTTGCAAAAAAATACAACTTATGATGAAGTAATTTTTCTTACGCCGGACGGAGAAAATTTCAATCAAAAAATAGCTAACAACCTTTCGTTAAAAAATAATTTATTACTTATTTGCGGGCATTATAAAGGCATTGATCAAAGGGTTCGTGATCATTTTATAACCAAAGAAATTTCGATTGGTAATTATGTTTTAAGCGGAGGGGAATTAGGGGCAGCAGTTTTAGTTGATGCAATAGGAAGACTAATTCCCGGTGTACTGAATGATGAAACGTCCGCCCTTACTGATTCTTATCAGGATAATTTATTAGCCCCGCCGGTTTATACAAGGCCCGAAGATTTTAGAGGATGGAAAGTGCCTGAAGTTTTGCTCAATGGTAATCATGCAAAAATTGAAGCATGGCGCCATGAGGAATCTGTGAAAAGAACAAAGGAAAGAAGACCTGATTTATTGAGTGATTAACCGCTCATCATTTTTATAGTATTCTCCATATTTATTTCTCCCTTTATTAATTCAATTTCCTTTTACTTCACGAAATTTTTCCTATGAAATTGGGTTTTATTATTCTTTTATCGTTTTGTTGTTTATTTACTTGTGCGCAGATTGATGGTGTTGCGATTCAAAAAGAATATCAAATTCATATTACAAAAACAAATGAGCCCATTAAAATTGATGGCGAGTTAAATGAGCCCATTTGGAAATCACTTGGCAGTACGTCTCCTTTTTGGAAAAAATTTCCTGATGATAAAGGGAGACCTAAAAGAAATACAGAAGTAAGAATTACTTACGACGATAAATTTCTATACATTTCTTTTGTTGCTTATGATTCAGGCAAAGCATTTACCCAAACCTTAAAGAGAGATTTTGGGCACGATGCCAATGATTGCGTTGCTGTGATTCTAGAC
>JALYYX010000038.1 GCA_030946075.1 Bacteroidota bacterium
CCTGTAGGTGCTGTAGGATATTGGCAAATGATGGATGATGTTGCTAAAGAGTATGGATTACAAATTGTAACAGCGAAAGATACTGCCGCAAAAAGATTAAAAAAGAAAGATGACAGAAAAAATTTTAGCAGATCCACACAAGCTGCTGCAAAGTATTTGTACGACAGGTGTAAAAATTTAAATAATGATCTGCTCTTAATGGTTGCCTCTTATAACTGTGGTGTTGGCCATGTTTGGACTGCGATAAGAAAATCGGGCAAACCAAATCCGGGATTTTGGGATATTAAAAAATATTTACCTGCAGAAACAAAAAATTACGTAATGAATTTTATTGCGCTTAATGTTGTTTTTCAGAATTATGATAAATTCTTAAAAAATAAATTAAATTTTGATACTGAAACAATCGAGGTTCCCATTCTTTCTCAAAATACGATAAAATTAAATACCTCAACCACAGATTAATATTTTTTTTAGCTAAGCTAAAATTGCGTTTAATTGATTAGGCATTAACTTTACACAATGCCTAGGATTAATGTAAATGATAGTTTGAATTTTTTAAGCAAACTAAGTGCACGCAGGGTTTGGAATGCAGCGAAAGTGTACACAAGTTTTCATACAGGCCGGTTATTAAAAAAGCCAATACAATGGGGTTACCCAATATCCCTTTCCTTTGAGCCGACAACTTCATGCAATCTTCGCTGCCCCGAATGTCCCAGCGGTTTAAGAGCTTTTACAAGGCCAACCGGAATGCTTAAAAAAGATTTTTTCCGGCAAACAATTGATGATATTCATAAAGATATTTTGTATTTGATTTTTTATTTTCAGGGTGAGCCATTTTTAAACCGTGAGTTTCTGGAAATGGTAAAATATGCCGCTGATAAAAAGATTTACACAGCCACATCTACCAATGCACATTATCTAACAGATGAGGTAGCAAAAAAAACTGTTGAAAGCGGATTGGACAGATTGATAATTTCTATTGACGGAACTACACAAGATGCTTATCAGCAGTATCGTGTGGGTGGAAACCTTGATAAAGTAATTGAAGGCGCAAAAAATATTGTTAAGTGGAAAAAAGAATTAAAGAGCAAAACACCTTTTGTATTCTTTCAATTTTTAGTGGTGAAACATAATGAACATCAGATAGAAGATATAAAAAAGCTGGCAAAAGAAGTTGGCGTTGATGAAGTAAGATTTAAAACTGCCCAGGTGTATGATTATGAGAATGATCCTAACCATCTTATTCCTGTAAATGAAAAATACAGCAGGTATAAAAAAGATAAAGAAGGAAATTACAAGGCTAAAAATAAATTGCAAAACCATTGCTGGAAACTGCACCACGCCAATGTTATCACGTGGGATGGGCTTGTGGTTCCGTGCTGTTTTGATAAAGATGCAACCCACCAATTAGGTAATTTAAAAACACAATCTTTTAAACAAGTTTGGAACAATGATAATTACAAACAATTTAGAAGAGAGCTAAGAACAAGCAGAAAAAATATTGACATCTGTGCCAATTGCAGCGAAGGGGTTTCTGTTTGGGAAGATTAAATTTCTAATTTCACGCAAAGAAACATAAGTGGCAAAGGCGCAAACAATACTAATTGTTGCATGCTATGCTTGACACCACCTCACAGAGAATTAGTAGTATTATGACAATTTCAGGGATTTAAAGAAATGAAGTTCTTGCATTTCATGTAGCCAATTTTACAAATCGTCAAAAGGCATCTTTTTATGAATACTCTTTAAATATCTTACCTGCAAAATCATCACGATGACAACAAAAATATTTTTTCTTTTTATTCTTTCATTCATCTTTGGCTGTGCACAAATAAGTCGGGAGCATACTCAAAATAACTCGGTAGCTCTTAAAGAAAATTCCGACACTTTTAGCAATCATTCAAGTACGGTGGATACAACAAATGGTTTAATAATTCCTACCGGAAAAATGCTAACACCTCGTGCAGCACACACAGCTACATTATTAAAAACCGGCAAGGTGCTTATAACCGGAGGATTTGCAGGCAGTACTTTTTTATCAAGTGCTGAAATTTATGAACCCTCTTTAAAAATATTTACATCTGTGGGACACATGTCCGTTGCCCGAACAGGACATACTGCAACTTTGCTTCCGAATGGACAAGTTCTTATAGCCGGAGGCTACAATGGAATTTATCTTTCAAGCACAGAAATTTTTGACCCACAAACACAAACATTTTTTGCCGGACCTGTAATGAACACACCACGTAGCGGACATACTGCAACAGTTTTAAATGATGCAAAAATTCTTTTTGCCGGAGGCGTTGGAATTGATTGGTCGTTTTTACAATCAGCAGAACTTTATGACATACAAACAAAAACTTTTACCCCTACCGGTTCTATGACAACTGCCCGGGAATCACACACTGCAACACTCTTAAAAAATGGGAGTGTTCTTATAACAGGAGGGCACAAAGACAGAAGAGCTAATATAAAAATTTATTCGAGTGCAGAACTTTATGACCCTGTATCAGAAAAGTTTAAATTAATTGGCAACATGAGTATAATCCGTCATAAACATGATGCAGTTAGGCTTGATGATGGCAGAGTTCTTATAAACGGAGGTTCGGATGAACGTGATTCCAGAGGAACTTATACAAGTGCAGAACTTTACAACCCTGTTTCATCTTCATTCAAACTTGCCGGTAATATGAATATCACTCGCTATAAACATAATGGAACATCCATTTTATTGCCGAACGGCAATGTTCTTATTGCAGGCGGTGCTAATCGTGCTGAAGCCTATCAAACTGCATCCGGGAAATTTGCAGTCGTTTACGGAAATATGGGAACAGAACGTTTGTTTTCCTGCGCCACTCTTTTACAAAACGGACAAGTCTTGATTACTGGTGGTTATAACGAAAACCAGGAATCAAGTGCAGGTGCGTGGTTATATATTTACAAAAAGTAATATAAATTATTTGAAACATCTCAATAAGCAATATTTTGCGCCTTAATTTTCTTTGCACCTTTGCGTAAAGATGGTTTCTCATCTTTTTTTACTTTTGAAAGATTGTTACAATAGCACCATTATGAAAACAAAGTTTTTTTTACTTCTTACCTCTTACTTCTTACTTCTTACCTCCCACTTATCTGCGCAGCCAAAGTATGAATTTCGTGGAGTTTGGGTTGCTACAGTTGATAACATTGACTGGCCTTCAGAAAAATATTTAAGCAGCGACAGCCAAAAGATCGAGTTCATAAAATTGCTTGATATGCACCAACGCAATGGAATGAATGCGGTCATTGCACAAATTCGTCCGGCAACCGATGCATTTTATCCTTCTCAATATGAGCCATGGAGTGAATGGCTTACCGGCACGCAGGGCAAACCTCCAATACCATATTATGATCCGCTGGAATTTATGCTTGCCGAAACACATAAACGGGGAATGGAATTTCATGCATGGATGAATCCTTATCGTGCAGAATTTAAGATAGGAACATCCTCTATCTCTTCAACACATATCACAAATCTGCATCCGGATTGGTTTTTACCGTATGGGAGTATTAAGCTTTTTGATCCCGGCAACAAAGAAGCGCAACAGTATGTAGTTAATGTTGTTAGGGATATAGTGCATAGATATGATATTGATGCCATCCATTTCGATGATTATTTTTATCCTTACCGAATTGCGGGAAAGGAATTTCCCGATTTAGTGTCATTCACTAAATATGGAAATGGAATGAACAAAGAAGACTGGAGAAGAAGTAATGTTGACTCAATAATTTTTAAATTAAGCAAAGCCATAAAACAGGAAAATAAATTCTGCAAATTTGGTATCAGCCCATTTGGGGTATGGAGAAATATTGATAAAGACTCTGAAGGAAGCAATACAAAAGCCGGACAAACAAATTACGATGATCTGTATGCAGATATTTTATTATGGTTAAAAAATAAATGGATTGATTATGCAGCGCCGCAATTGTATTGGGAGTTCAGCCAGCCAAGGGTTCCTTTTGCCACACTGATAGATTGGTGGAGTAAGCATACTTACGGCAGGCAATTGTATATCGGGCATGGAGTGTACAGGGCATTTGAAGGAAAATCCCCTGCATGGAAAAACCCTGATGAATTACCAAATCAAATAAAAAAAATAAGAGAATATCCGCAGGTTCAGGGGAGCATTTATTTCAGCAGCAAAACTTTTGACCGAAATCCCAACGGTTGGAATGACAGTCTTCAAAATAACTATTATAAATATCCTGCACTGATCCCTGCCATGCCATGGATTGATAACAGTAAGCCTGCGGCGGCTGTTCTATCTCCAATAGAAATCTTAAATAATGATTTTAAGTCTGATGAAATTGTATTGCACATTTCTCTGCATAATTATACACGAAATATAAAACAATACGCTGTTTATACTTCTGTAAATAAAAATGATTTGAGCAACTCTAAAATTTTTAAACTTTTACCTGCTGCAAAAGATTTGTATTTATACATTCCGAGAAATATTTTACCTGCCACTTTAAATGAGTTTTATTTAACACTTACAGCAATAAGTAAAACAAATAATGAAAGTGACGTAAACCAGTGGATTTATTTTAATAAAACTGTTGATGGGTGGAGAATTGATTATTTAAAAAACATACAGGTAAAATAGAAATCATTTTATCTTTATA
>JALYYX010000039.1 GCA_030946075.1 Bacteroidota bacterium
GTGGGTATTGGGTACGGGCTTTCAACATCTAATTTAAAATCGCTTATTAAAAAAAGATGATCCCAAAGCTTATGACGAAAATCTTCAACATTTTTTAAATGAGGGTTTAAAAAACCCATAAGTTCAATTAATGCATACGCATTTTTTTGGCGCTTTTCCCTGTCTTCCAAACTAAGCAGGTATTCCACCATTTTTTGTATATGCCGCCCATATTCCCTTATCACCAAATGATTTCGGGTGGTATTATATTCCATGTTCGCAACACTCTTCATATAAGCAAATGTATTGATAAAAAGTTTATGAAACAAGCTGCATCCCTTTATTCATCATCGCCTGCCTGCCGGTAGGCAGGTTGTGTCACTCCCTTCTGCCTTTTCAGCTTCAGGCATCATTTCTGAATTTTTTACTGCAAAACCAATAAGCAATGGCAGCACCAAGGCTATCTGCAAACCAATCCAACAGATCAAAGCTTCTGCCGGGTACAAAATATTTTTGAATGAACTCGATCGTTAATCCCCAAACACTTACCGCAATTGCAATTTTAATAAAGTAATATAAGCGCTCTTTTGCAGTAAAGGATGATCTGTAAAATGGAAAGCAAAATAAAAACATCAACATTCCAAATAACCCGATGTGAACCCATTTATCAAAAAAAATAATTTTAGTTAACCATCCAATTTTGGGAAGATCATTACCGGGCAGGCAGGTTAAGTAAAGCACAATAAAAAACCAGGCAATGCCTGGCAAAAATTTTTTAAAAGAGATTTTTTGCATTTATATCTACTAGCTAATATTATCCAACTAATTTTTCATAGGCAGCTGCATCCATTAATTTTTCTACATCGGCGGGATTATCAACTGTCATTTTTATCATCCATCCTTGTCCATAAGGATCAGTATTTACAAGCTCGGGCTGAGACTCCAATGCAGGGTTCACTTCATTAATCATTCCTGAAACAGGCAAGAAAAGATCACTGACGGTTTTAACGGCTTCAACTGTGCCAAAAACAGTTTCTGATGTTAGTGATTTACCTTTTGTTTCAATTTCAATATAAACGATATCTCCAAGTTCCTGTTGAGCAAATTCTGTAATGCCAATGGTGGCTATATCACCATCCAGTTTTACCCATTCATGATCTTTTGTATACCGTAAGTTTTCGGGAAACGTCATATTTTTTTATTGAGATTTATAAATGATATAAAAATTATTGTGCAAAATAATGATTTCTTATTTCATGACCCTTGTGGTTACTGCTTATTTTTTCTAAGTATTCTCATCTTCATTCGGATATCATTGAGTGGCCTGTTATTACTATCTCTTACTGCAGCCGCTATTTTATCAACTACTTCCAGGCCGGTTTCAACTTCTCCAAAAACGGTATAATTCATATCAAGATGCGGAGCGCCACCGATTGTTTTATAAACTTCTCTTTGCCATACGGGAATTTTTCTTCCTTTTAATCGAAACTTTTCAACAGAATCAAGTCCTGCATCAGTAAATATTTTGCCTTGAACTATATAGAACTGGCTGCCACTACTGGCTTTTAAAGGATTTACTTTATCACCTTCACGTGCTGCTGCCAATGCACCTTTTTTATGAAATAAGGTAGAATCAAATTCCGCAGGAATTGTGTAAACCGGACCACCATTACCAAGCAATATATTTGGCTTTGCATTTTTGCTGTTTGGGTCACCGCCTTGTATCATAAAATTTTTAATCACTCTATGAAAAAGTAAACCATCAAAATAATGACCCTTAACAAGTTTTACAAAATTATCACGATGCAAGGGCGTTTTATCGGAAAGCTTAAGAATTATAATTCCTGAATCAGTAGTTAACTTTATTTTTATTCCCGCCGATTTTGAATTTGAAGTATTTCGGGAGGATGTGCAAGCCATAAAAAATAAAAACATTAATAAAACAAAAAAGAAATTTCTCATTACAATAAAGATTTAACGTGATCCAAAAACTTTATCACAAATTTCATCGTTATATTTAAAATAAATAACTGCAAAAGTAATAACAATGAAATATCTGCTGCTACTCATTTGTATTTACATGTGTTCTTCCTGTAATAAAACACCAATAGAAACTCCCTATATTTTTTCTGATGCATCTTACAAAGTGATTATAACAATGAACTGGACATCACCCCAACTTGGGGTACCCCAGGGGGCTCATGTAACACCAATAGTCGGGATGATACACAGCAGGGATACCTTTTTATGGAAAGAAAATACACTTGCAACCACAGGTTTAAAAGATGTTGCAGAAACCGGCAACACTATTAAAATGAATGCCCAGATAGACTCAATAATTTTAAGAAACAAAGCGCTGTCAAAATTCCAGCTAATGCCACCAATTATTACAAGCACCGCAGAATTTATTATAAATGTAAATTCATATTATTCCTTTATAAGTTTTGCCTCTATGATAGCCCCCTCACCTGACTGGTTTATGGGAGTAAGCAATGCAAACCTTTTCGTTAATAATAAATGGGTTAATGAACTTGTATTGAATGTAAAAGTATATGATGCAGGAACTAAAGACGGTGATAAATTCAGTTATGCATTTCCTGAAACCTTTCCTAAACAAAATATAATAATCTTATCTCCCGCAAATGCCCAAGTATTGGCAAATGGTAATGCTTCCATAATTCCTATAGCCACTATTAGCTTTACAAAAAATTAATCAAATTAATTTATTGGTTTCAAAATAAAGCAGTACATGATCTTTCAAAAAATTTTCTTGCTCTATTGTATTATATCCCGGTAATTCTTTAAGCTGCAGAAAGTGGGGCCATCCTTCATCATCATACCCTTCCATATTATAATAACCACTTTGCGATAACAATGAACATACCGCAACATGCATAAGATCCTGCTTTTGTTCCTTACTGAATTTAGTTTTTATATTACCAAATTCCTGAATGCCTATTAGAAAAAGAATGGCTTCCATGTCAGGCTTCTTTCCAAACTTATCCATTAATTTTTGCTCAAGCATCCACCAACGTTGCTGCAAATCATCTTTTGCATTTTGCATGGTTCAAAATTAATTGTATAAAAACAAATAGAAGTATTTTCGCAGCAAATAAAATAAATGTTACAGATTTCATTTTTGAGAGAGAATAAAGAGTTGGTAAAGGAACGATTAGCAATCAAAAATTTTAAAGAATCGGATTTGGTTGATAGTATTATTTTAATGGATGATGAGAGAAAAAGATTACAATCTCAATTTGATGAAACCCAATCAAAAATAAATTCTTCTTCAAAAGAAATAGGCCAGTTAATGGCTAAAAATAATAAGGATGCCGTTGAAAAAATAAAGCATGAAGTTGCTACACTAAAATCTTCTTTACAGCCAATAAATAATGCTTTAAGTGAAACAGAAAAAAAACTACAGGATGAATTAATTAAACTTCCAAACCTTCCGCATAGCTCAGTACCAGCAGGTAAAACCCCTGAAGAAAATATTATTGTAAGAGAAGG
>JALYYX010000049.1 GCA_030946075.1 Bacteroidota bacterium
GCAGATAGGAAAAAATTTATCATCCGTTAATGCAAGAACAATTGATGGAACAGGAAAACATTTAACACCGGGAATTATTGATGAACATTCACACATTGCAGCCTCTTCGATCAACGAAGGCGGGCAATCAGTTACTTCAGAAGTTAGAATTGGTGATAATTTAAATCCCGAAGACATAAATATTTATCGCCAATTAAGCGGCGGTGTTACAACGTCTCACATTTTACATGGTTCCGCAAATACCATTGGCGGACAAACACAACTTATCAAATTAAGATGGGGCGCTAATGACGACGATCTGAAATTTGCAGGCGCCGATCCATTTATAAAATTTGCTTTGGGAGAAAATGTAAAGAGAACAACGTCGCAAAATAACAACCGCTTCCCTGATACGAGAATGGGTGTTGAAGAAGTTTTGACTGATGCTTTTACAAGAGCAAAAGATTATGAAAGATCAAAGAAGGATGCAAACTTCCGGCGTGACCTTGAATTGGATGCATTGGTAGAGATCATGAATAAAAAACGTTTCATAACCTGTCACTCTTATGTACAAAGTGAAATAACATCTGCCATGAGAGTGGGTGAAAAATTTGGGTTTGTCTTCAACACTTTCACGCATATTTTAGAAGGTTATAAAGTTGCCGATAAAATGAAATTGCATGGTGCAAATGCTTCTACCTTCAGCGACTGGTGGAATTATAAAACAGAAGTTATTGATGCCATTCCACAAAATGCGGCAATTATGCAAAGAGTAGGATTGAATGTTGCGATAAATTCTGATGATGCAGAAATGGCAAGGCGCTTAAACCAGGAGGCTGCAAAAAGTATAAAATACGCAGGCATGAGCGAAGAAGATGCTTTAAAAATGGTTACGATTAATCCGGCAAAAATGCTGCATGTTGATAATAAAGTGGGAAGCATAAAAGTTGGTAAAGATGCTGACCTTGTTTTATGGACAGATAATCCGTTAAGCATTTATGCAAGAGCACAAACAACAATTGTTGATGGCATAATAGAGTTCGATAGGGATAAGGATATGCAATTAAGACAAAAAATAAAACAGGAACGAAATCGCCTTATTCAAAAAATAAGTGGTGAGAAAAAAGCCGGCGCTCCGATGATGCCGGGAGTTTCAGCAAAAGAAGTTTTACTGCATTGCGAAGAAGATTAAGTAACTACAAAATATTATCGTCACAAAAAAAGATAAATAAATTCTACATAGATGAAAAAAAATATTAAATACATAATTGCCCTGATACTTTTTACACAGGTTTGTAAAGCCCAGGAAACCATTTATCCAACGCCTGAACAAAAAGGGACTTTTTACATAACGCATGCAACCATTCATGTTGGTAACGGGCAAATAATAAATGATGGAACAATAAAAATTACCAATGGCAAAATTGAAAGTGTTGGTAATAATATTTCTTCAACACCAGATGCAGCAAGAGTTATAGACGCAAGAGGAAAACAGGTTTATCCCGGGCTTATCAGCAGTATTACAAACCTCGGATTAAAAGAAGTTGGGTCGGGTGTAAGAGGTTCTAATGATTATAATGAAATAGGTGATATTAATCCTTCTATTCGTGCTATAGTTGCTTATAACACAGATTCTAAAGTTATAAATACTTTACGCTCCAATGGGATTTTGCTTGCAAATGTAGTACCACAGGAAGAAGAAGCCGTTTCATCTAATTTAATTACCGGCACATCATCTGTTGTTCAGCTTGATGCATGGAATTGGGAAGATGCGGCTTATAAAATGGATGGACAATTGCATTTGAATATTCCTTCATTGCTTAACCGTCCTAATTTTTTTGCATTGTTTTTTGGTATTACAACTCCGCAAGTTGACCCTGTAAAAAGTGCGCTTGAAAAAATGGATAGAGTAAAATCTTTTTTCAGGCAGGCGAAGGCTTATACATTTGAACCCACACATAAAGAAACCAATTTAAAGTTTGCTGCGGTTAAAGATCTCTTTACAAAAAAACAAAAACTTTTTGTGCATTGTAATGCAGTAAAAGAAATGTTGCTGGCAATTGATTTTGTAACTGAATTTGGTTTTGATGTTGTGATCGTTGGTGGCAGTGAAAGCTGGCAGATTGCTGATCTTCTTAAACAAAATAATTTACCCGTAATCCTTCGGCAATTACATAGTTTGCCCGAAAATATTGATGATGATGTTGACCAGCCATTTAAAACGCCGTACATTTTACAAAGAGCAGGCGTACTGTTTGCACTTAGTGATAATGATGCACAAACACGCGGCAGAAACCTGATGTTTAATGCCGGAACAGCTGTAGCCAATGGCTTAACAAAAGAAGAAGCCCTATCAGCAATAACTTTAAATGCTGCAAAAGTTTTAGGTATTTCAAATATCACCGGTTCTATTGAAGCAGGTAAAGATGCAAATATTGTTGTGAGTGAAGGTGATATTTTAGATATGAAAAGCAGTGTGATCACTAACGCTTTTATTCAGGGACGTGAAATAAATCTTACCAATAAACATACTCAGCTTTACGAGAAGTATAAATACAAATATGGGTTGAAGTAAGGGTATGTGTTTTAGAATAAAGCATTAGGCGATTTGTGAACATTCAACTAAGATGATCTTATATAGATTCTTGCAGATTTAAAATTAGCTTCTGATATTATTTTTTGGTAATTTTAGAAAACCCATTTCTATGTACTGGAGAAAATTTAATGGTGACCCTATTGAACTTCCTATTAAATCTGCCGTTGAAGCTGTCATTCAAAGAGAAACTCACGCAGGTTATCATTTAAAAGTTTGTATTGGTACTGATAGCCAGGTAAAAGGCGCTGAGACAGAGTTTGCCACTGTTATAGTTTTTTTACGGGAAGGCCACGGGGGCTTTATGTTTATACATAATGAAAAAACAAAACATGTTTACAGCATTAAAGAACGCATGCTTGTTGAAGTGGCAAAAAGCATAGAAATTGCGTATGAGCTTTGTAATCTTTTTACCTTGTATGATGTAGATATGGAAGTGCATGCAGACATAAATACCAATCCTCATTTTAAAAGCAACGAGGCATTGCGTGAAGCAATGGGTTATATTTTAGGAATGGGCTTTGCCTTTAAAGCCAAGCCGGAAGCCTTTGCCAGCAGCAGTTGTGCAAATAAAGCGGTGAATTAAAAGAAATTATATTACTGCTTTATGCCAACAATTTTTTTTAAATTTGGGCTGCGCTTTTATTTTGTTAGTTACGATTGCAGAGAACCAGCGCATATTCATGTTGGAGATGATGTAAAAAAAATTTGTAAGTACTGGCTTCAACCGAATAAAATTATTCTTGCAAATAATTATGCATTCAATAAAAGAGAATTAGCACGAATAGAAAAAGTAATCAGTGAAAATTATTCAGATATTTTAATCGCATTCAATGAATTCTGTAAAGGTTATAAAAAATAAAAATAGTTCGCCAAGATGGATTACTGAAATGCGATTTGATGATCTTCCGAAAATAAAAAATGTATTTTTTATTAAAGATGAAATTGCGTTTGAATTAGATGATGAGCGTATAATTTATATCCCTTTAGCATGGAGTAAAAAGCTTTTAAATGCAAAACCAAGTCAGCGCAAAAATTTTAAAAATTCAGGCCTTCATGTTTTTTGGGATGACGTTGATGAGATCATTGGTGTAAAGAATATTTTATTCGGAAAAGAGTTGTTTATATAATTTATTTCTTTGCCAGCAGCAGTTGTGCGAATAAGGCGGTTAATTAAAATTTATTATCACGCCGAATTCTTTTCATCAATAAAAGATAATATTTTCTCTTTCCCCAATTTTTTTACAGCACTGGTAACAAAATGCTGCGGAAGAAATTGCCATGTTTTTCTCATCTCTGCTAAAAAAGATTTTACATTTTTAGCAACCATAGCTTGTGTTTCTTTATCAGCTTTGGTAAAAATTAAAGTGAAAGGAACATCCCATAATTTAAGCCGTGAAAGAAATTCAATATCAATTTTTTGAGGAGAATGGCGTGAATCTATCAATACAAAAACGTGTTGCAAATTTTCTCTTTTGCGCAAATAATTTTCTATCATTTGCTCCCATCTTCTGCGGCTGCGTTGTGCAATTTTTGCAAAACCATAGCCGGGCAAATCAACCAAATACCACCTGACTTCCCCCCTCTCCTTTTGAAGAGGGGACGGGGGTGAGGTAATTTCAAAATGATTTATCATTTGCGTCTTCCCCGGGCTGTTAGATGTTTTTGCAAGCTTCTCGTTATTGCACAACATATTTATCAGTGATGATTTGCCAACATTGCTCCGGCCAATAAATGCATATTCAGGTCTGTCTGGTGCAGGGCACTTTTCAAAATCGGGGCTGCTTATTAAATATTTTGCATTTTTAATTTGCATGATTCAAAATTAGTCATTAAGTCAATGGTCATTTAAGTCAATAAAAATATTAGTTAACACATAGATGAATAATGACATAGTACCCAATGACTGTAAAAATTTTAACTATAAACTATCAACTGCCAACTGACAACTATCAACTATCAACTTATCTTTACAAACCAATGACCAGTTATCAGCATGACACAATAGTTCCCTTTAAAAATTCTGCTGAAAGCAAAAAAAAACAGGTAGAAAAAATGTTTGATAAAATTGCTTTTCGTTACGATTTTTTAAATCATTTTTTAAGCGCAGGGATTGATGTTGGCTGGAGAAAAAAAGCCATTAGACAATTAAGATCGATTGATCCCAAAATTATTTTAGATGTTGCAACAGGAACAGCAGATATGGCGATCTTGTCTAATCAATTATTGAATGCTGAAAAAATAATCGGCATTGATATTAGCGAAGGAATGCTGGAAATTGGTAAAAAAAAAATTGAAGATGCCGGAATGCAGCAAAAAATTGAGTTGTTAAAGGGTGATAGCGAAACAATATTATTTAACGACAACTCGTTTGATGCGGTAACCGTTGCATTCGGCGTTCGTAATTTTCAGGACCTTGAGCTGGGCCTAAGTGAAATAAAAAGAGTTTTAAAACCCGGTGGCAAATTAATAGTTCTTGAATGTACAAAACCAAAAAAGCCTATCATAAAAAACTTCTACAATTTTTATTTGAACGTGATTGCCCCATGGATTGGAAGCATGATTTCTAAAAACGAAAGTGCTTACCAATATCTCAATGAATCTGTTCAAAAATTCCCGGAGGGAAAAGATTTTGTACAAATTTTAAACAAGCTTGGATTTAAAAACGCTTCATGCAAAACATTGAGTTTAGGAATAAGCAGCATTTATTGCGGAGAAAAATAATTGTGCTGGGCTTTGGTTTTTTATGTTGCTGCTCAAATGCTTTCAGCCAGTTGAGGGAAGGCCTACACTTACCTGACCATGATGATAAGGCTTATCATTTTGGTATAAATCTCGGTTACAATAAATCTCATTTTTCCTTTACACACCATGATTACTTTTTGCAGCGTGATACAATTATGGATGTTGAAAGTGTTAACAGTGCAGGGATAAACCTTGCATGGCTGGTGAACTTTCGCATAAAGGATCATTTTGATCTCCGCATTCATCCGCTTGACCTCACGTTCAGTGAAAAAGTTTTTCAATACACTGAGAATTTTACCGGTGATACATCTTTTGTTGAAAAGAAAGTGCAATCTATTATGCTTAGTTTTCCTGTGCATGTAAAATTCAGCAGCGACAGGATAAATAATTTTAAAGTATACACACTTGGCGGAATTAAATTTGATTATGACCTTACAAGTAATGCCGGTGCAAGAAAAGCCGAAGATCTTATCAAATTAAAAAAGGGTGATGTAAGTGTAGAAGTTGGCCTGGGCTTTCATTTTTATTTTCCTGTTTTTGTATTAACTCCGGAAATTAAACTTAGCAGCGGCTTATTAAATCTTCACAGCCGCGATGAAACATTGCGTTACTCAAACGTAATTGATAAGATTAATTCTAAAATGATAACTTTTTCTTTAACCGTGGAATAATTCACACCCCTAATAATCATATTCTCTTCTGAACAAATTCCATCGTATACCCAAAGTTAGCATAGAAGTATTTCCACTTAAAGATGTTGGAAGGGCAGTACTATAATGTCTTAATAAAACTGTACCTTCTACAAATAGATTTTCTTTCAATTCATAAGCCGCAACAAAAGATGCATTGAGGCACTTTGCTTTGTTTCCGCTTCCTATTGTAAAACCATAATCCCTTGGACGTGAGAGATAGCTTCGTAATGGATTGCTGCC
>JALYYX010000058.1 GCA_030946075.1 Bacteroidota bacterium
ATTATTACCCTTTCCCTGCATAAAGCGGCATAAACGGACACACTGCTTTGAAAGAAAAATTCTCCTCTTTAATCTTGCATAAGAATAAGCAAAACAGTTATACCAGGTGCACAATGGTCATGACCAACTGTTGGGTTAATTCAACATTTTTTACTATTTAAAAACAAAAAATCTTATGGCAAAACAAAAAGGTATTATTAAAGTAAAAGGTACTATCGGAGATATGACCTTTTACAGATCGCAGGACGGCTATATCGTTAAAGAGAAAACTTCTTTATCTGCAAACCGGATAGCCCATGACCCTGCCTTTCAACGCACCCGTGAAAACGGAAGCGAATTTGGCAGAGCCGGGAAAGCCGGAAAGCTACTGCGAAATGCACTACGCACTCAATTGCAAAATGCAAAAGACAACAGGGTGGTTAGCCGCTTAACCAAAGAAATGATGCTGGTAATAAAGGCTGATGCCACCAGCACCAGAGGTGAACGTAATGTTATTGATGGCGAAGCTGAACTGCTGGAAGGCTTTGACTTTAACATCAATGCAAAACTGAGCACCTCGTTTTATGCGCCGTACACAGTAACGATCAACCGGCCCACCGGTGCGCTGGCAGTGCATATTCCCGCTTTTATTCCAATAAATATGCTAGCAGCCCCTTCAGGTACTACTCACTTTAAAATTGTGAGTGCAGGCACCGAGATTGATTTTGAAAAAGAAGTATCTGTTACTGATGCTCAAGAAACCGCAATGCTTGAACTGAACAGCACTTTAACCGCACCCTTTGACCTTGCCAACACTGTAACTGCCAACAGCACCCACCCATTGTTTGTTTTATTAGGTATTCAATTTTACCAGGAAGTAAATGGTATTAAATACTCTTTAAAAAATGATGCGTTCAATGCATTGGCAATTGTAAAAGTGGAGGGAGTTTAGGGAGTGTTTAGAGTGTTGAGAAGGTTTAGAAATGTTTAGAGAGGCTGAGGGAAAGAATTGTATTGAATGTTAAATGATAATTTATCAAATCCTGAAAAACCAACAATTATGGAACTGGAGCTTATAAGAAGTTATTATACCAACGGAACCAACGGAATGCTATATATAAACAACATGTTACAATGCTTTACCATTGAACTGCCATGGATGAATAACCATCCCCGCATTTCGTGCATACCCGAGGGAACGTATACTTTGAAAAAAAGATACAGCCCCAAGTTTAAACAACATTTACTTGTTCAGGGTGTGGAAGGAAGAGACGTCATCTTAATACACCCGGCCAATGATGCTCTGAAAGAACTGAAAGGCTGTATCGCTCCTGTTTCTATTTTAACAGGAGAAGGAACGGGATCGCAATCGAGGATTGCATTAGAAAAATTAAGGATTCCGGTTTTTAAATCACTGGAGAAAAAAGAAACTGTTTTATTAACTATCAAATTAAAAATTATATGACAATAAAAGAAAGATTATCATCACCAACTCCTTCCTTTTTTAAAAAAGTAAGAAACATTGGTCTTATACTGGCTGCTGTAAGCGCTACCATTTTAACGGCACCGGTTGCACTGCCTGCTGTGGTATTACAGGTTGCTGCATATTTAGGTGTAGCCTCTACCGTTGCTTCTGCGGTTAGCCAGGCTGTAACGGGCAAGGAAACTAATAATACGTATGGAAACTAATGTATATGGCTACAGCACCAAAGCCGGAACTTTTGGTGGGACACTGCTTGTATTTTTTCTTCAGATACATTCTTCTGAACTACTGAAAACTGCGGTGCTTGCCAGTATTGGAGCGGTTGTAAGCTTTAGCGTGTCAATGCTGTTGCGGGGGATGATACGGTACCTGAGGGGACATAAAGTATTTAAAGTTTCTGAAGGAAAGGAAAAGTGAGGAAGGGTATGAAGTATATAACGCAGTATAATGTAAAAGGAGGCTCGCAGGAGCCTCTTTTTGGATTTACCACATTTTAATTTCTTCCCAAAGGTCTGTCCAGTTTGGATTTAATGAATTTATAAGCTTTTCTTTTTTTTCTCTTCTCCATTTTTTTATTTCTTTCTCTCTATTTATTGCTTCCAGAATGTATGGATAATTTTCATAGAAAACACAATATTCAAGATTATATTTATCTGTAAAACTTTTTTTATAAGTATGCTGTTTATGTTCCTGGATTCTTGAATACAAGTCTGCCGTTACGCCTATATAAAGAGTTGTTTTTAATTTATTTGTCATTATGTAAATGCTTCCTCCCCGGATCATAAGTTTTTATCAATTATACTATTTTTTTTATTGATTTTTAATTGCAGTTTGTAATTATTTTTTATAGGTTGTAATTATTTCGGAGATTTCTCCTATCGTCGAAATGACGGGGGGCAGGATTTTTATTTCATCGATGCATTAGGAAGGTTTGAGGATTTACTTATTCTTCATTGATTTCTGTAATTATTTTTTATAGGTTGTAATTCTTTCGGAGATTTCTCCTATCGTCGAAATGACGGGGGGAAGGATTTTTATTTCATCGATGCATTAGGAAGGTTGGAGGATTTCCTTATTCTTCATTGATTTCTGTAATTATTTTTATACGTTGTAATTCTTTCGGAGATTTCTCCTATCGTCGAAATGACGGAACTTTTTTCAATGGCGGGGACACTCCTATTTCGTCATTTCGAAGGAGCTTGTTAGGGTTTTTTTGTAGGGCAAGCGACTGAGAAATCTCTGAACTTTTAAAGAAGTTTGGAATTGATTTGTGAGTTGATTATTAATTGCAGTTTGTAATTATTTTTTATAGGTTGTAATTATTTCGGAGATTTCTCCTGTCGTCGAAATGACGAAACTTTTTTTGAAATGGCGGGGACACTCCTATTCGTCATTTCGAAGGAGCTTGTT
>JALYYX010000061.1 GCA_030946075.1 Bacteroidota bacterium
CAAAAAGAAGAATTTAGAAAAGATATTTACAGCACTTCCTCTATTTCAATTTTTATCAGCACTATTATTTTATCAGGTCTTCTTTTATTTTCGCATACAACTTTTGCTCACTGGCTTAAGTTAGATGCACATCCCGAGTTTATTACATACAGCATTTTAATAATAGCCTTTGATACTTTATCAACCTTGCCATTTGCAAAACTTCGCCAACAGGGAAGACCGAAAAAATTTGCACTCATTCGCATAATAAGTATTCTTATTACTATTGGATTAACGTATTTTTTTATTTCTATCTGCCCAACCATTGTGGCTCATAACCCGGCAGGGTTTATTGCGAAACACTACATAAAAAATTATGGTGTGGGCTATGTAATTATTGCCAACTTAATTTCTTCATTCATTACACTTTTATTTTTACTGAAAGAATTATTTTCTTTTAAATGGAAATTTAATGTTGTTGTGTGGAGAACAATAATGCTTTATTCTTTACCATTAATAATTGCCGGCTTTGGTGGAATGATAAATGAAACGTTTGACAGGCTAATGCTTTTGTGGTGGGCACCTGTGCATGGTGTTGATGCTGCAAAAAACGAAGTGGGTATTTACAGCGCCTGCTACAAGCTTTCCATTTTAATAACACTTTTTATACAGGCATTCCGCATGGGTGCTGAGCCTTTTTTCTTTAAACAATCTGAAGGTGAAAATCCACAAAAAGTTTATGCAAGAGTGATGAAATTTTTTGTTATCACTATTACTGTTATGTTTTTAGTGGTAGCTCTTTATATTGATGTATGGAAATATTTTATTCAAAATAAAACTTTTTGGGTGGGGCTAAAAGTAGTGCCCATATTGCTTATGGCAAATATGTTTCTTGGCATTTATTATAATCTTTCTATTTGGTATAAGCTTACGCACAAAACAATTTCAGGGGCATACATAACTTTGATAGGCGCTGTAATTACACTTATCATCAATTATATTTTTATTCCTTACTACAGCTATATGGCCTGTGCCTGGGCTACATTTTGTTGCTACGGAAGTATGATGGTTATTTCGTTTTTGTGGGGACAAAAACAATATCGCATTCCGTATGCATGGAAAAAATTGAGTGCATACATCATTATTGTTGTGCTGTTGTTTTTTATTCATCGAACACTTATACACTTTTTTAATAACACGGTTGTAAATTTTTCTTCTGCTACTTTTTTATTATTTATATATGTATGGTTTGTGATGTTTGTAGAAAGAAAAGAATTTGCAAGGCTGCCCATTATCGGATGGTTTTTTAAACGTTCATAATAAATTTTGAAAAGGCTTTTAAAAAAAATATTAGGGCCATGGCTCACAAGAGTTGCCAGCAATGCATCGGACCCTGACAGAAAAGAAGTGTTTGCCTCATTAAGCCGTCTTCTTCGTAAACTAAAAAGTAATCCGGGTAAAAAAGGAGTTACACTTAAGTTTAATATCAGCGTTGATAAATTCATTGTATTCAGCGATCATCATAAAGGCAACAGAGATCATGGGGATGATTTTGCCAACAACGAACCCAATTATTTAGCAGCACTTGATTTTTATCATCTTAATAAATACACTTATATTAACCTTGGAGATGCAGAAGAGTTATGGAAGTATAGCCCTAAAGATGTGATATCAAAAAATATTACAGCCTTAAGAAAAGAAAAACTATTTCAGGATGAAGAAAAATATTTTAAAACTTTCGGCAATCATGATCTTACGTGGAAGAATAAACTGGATGTAGATTTCTGGTTCAAAGATGTGTTTAGTTTGCCGCTTCCTGTTTACGAAGGCATTCTTTTGCAAACAACCCTTGATGATAAGCCACTTTCCATTTTTTTAACTCATGGTCACCAGGGTGATAAATTAAGCGATAATAATGCATTAAGTACATGGCTTGTAGCCCACATCTGGCGGCCTTTACAGCGTTACCTGGAAATAAATGTAAATACACCTGCAAGAGATTTTACCCTTCGTGATAAACACAATATGATGATGTACGAATGGAGCAGCCGTCACGAAAATTTATTATTGATAACAGGGCATACTCATAAACCTGTGTTTGCATCAGGAATGTATTCTTCACATACCAATAATACAATTGACGACAATAAAATAGCTGTTGCAGACAGTCACAATAAATTAAAGCCTTCTTATTTTAATAGTGGCTGTTGTTGCTATAATGATGGTGATATTACGGGCATTGAAATAGCTGACGGCAAAATCTCACTAATAAAATGGCATTGGGAAAACAATATTTCAAAGCGGATTGTGCTGGAGGAGAAAAATATTATTGAACTGACTTCAGAATTATAAAA
>JALYYX010000067.1 GCA_030946075.1 Bacteroidota bacterium
CTTTATAAGTTTAAAATAAGTTCTTTCTATTTGCCAAAGTTAATTGTAAAAATGCGGGCGGGTGGCGCAAGTAATGAAAGTATTTATGGCAGAATACGTGCTAACCGCAGAGATTATCTTGCGATGAAAAAAAATAAAACTCCATTCCCCTTAATTGTCTCCATTTTAAAACCATTAATTAAAATGCCGCAATTTTATAATTCGCTTTATCATAAAATTTTTAAAAAGCCTGTCCCTTATAAAGCTTTTCAATTATCAAGTTTTCCAAACGAATAAATAAATTGGGATTGAATATCTTTGTACGAATTCTTACATAAAAACTACATGAAAAAAATTGCATTAGTAACAGGGATTACTGGCCAGGATGGCGCTTATCTTGCTGAACTTTTATTAGACAAAGGTTATGAAGTGCATGGTATAAAAAGAAGAAGTTCGTTATTTAATACAGAGCGGATTGACCATTTATACGAAGATCCGCATGAAAAAAACAGACATCTTGTTTTGCATTATGGAGATCTTACTGATTCAACCAATCTTATAAGAATAATTCAGGAAGTACAGCCGAACGAAATTTATAATCTTGCAGCCATGAGTCATGTGCAGGTAAGTTTTGAAACTCCTGAATACACAGCTAATGCAGATGGTATTGGAACTCTAAGAATTTTAGAAGCTGTTCGCTTATTAGGATTAACCAAAAAAACTAAAATATACCAGGCTTCATCATCTGAGCTATATGGCCTCGTACAGGAAGTGCCGCAGAAAGAAACCACTCCTTTCTATCCACGCTCACCCTATGCAGTGGCAAAACTGTATGCGTACTGGATTACGGTAAATTATCGTGAGGCTTACAACATGTTTGCATGCAACGGTATTTTATTCAACCATGAATCTCCATTGCGTGGTGAAACATTTGTTACAAGAAAAATAACAAGAGCAGTTGCCAAAATTGCTCTTGGATTACAAACTTGTTTGTATCTCGGAAATTTAAATAGTCAGCGTGATTGGGGACATGCAAAAGATTATGTAGAAGCGATGTATTTAATTCTTCAGCAGGAAAAAGCTGAAGACTTTGTAATTGCAACAGGCATAACAACCAGCATTCGTGATTTTGCAATTATGGCTTTTAGAGTAGCAGGCATTGAGTTGGAATTCAGAGGTGAAAAAGAAAAGGAAACTGCAATAGTAGTATCAAGTAATAATGAAAATATACTTGCTGCCGGTACTACAGTTATAAAAGTTGACCCCAGATATTACAGACCAACAGAAGTAGATCTTTTAATAGGTGATGCCACAAAGGCTAAAGAAAAACTTGGGTGGACACCAAAATATTCTTTGCAGGAATTGGTAACCGAAATGGTGGAAAGTGATCTTGAATTATTTAAGAGCAATTTACTTTTAAAAGAAAGGGGATTTACCATAAAACAACAGTACGAATAATTGGAAGTAACAGATAAGATATATGTTGCGGGGCACCGCGGCATGGTTGGTAGCGCTTTAGTAAGAAATCTTTTATTAAAAGGATTTACCAATATTATCACCCGATCTTCTGCAGAGCTTGATTTGAAAGATCAGCATGCTGTAAATATTTTTTTCACCGAAGAAAAACCCGATTATGTTTTTCTTGCCGCCGCAAGGGTAGGAGGTATCAATGCCAATAATACTTACCGGGGAGAGTTTATTTACGGGAATTTAATGATTGAGGCAAATGTAATTCATGCTGCTTATCAAAATAAAGTAAAGAAGTTATTGTTTCTTGGCTCATCCTGTATCTACCCGAAGCTGGCTCCGCAGCCAATAAAAGAAGAATCACTTTTGACAGGATTACTTGAGCATAGTAATGAACCTTATGCCATTGCAAAAATTGCAGGGATAAAATTATGCGATGCTTACCGGGCACAATATGGATGCAATTTTATTTCTGTTATGCCAACAAATTTATATGGCCCAAATGATAATTATGATTTGGAAAACAGTCACGTTTTACCGGCATTACTTAGAAAAATAATTACTGCAAAAAAAAATAATTCTCCATCGATTACCATTTGGGGAAGTGGCTCTCCACGGCGTGAATTTTTATACGCCGATGATCTGGCAGATGCATGTACATTTCTAATGCTTAATTATAATGAACCCGGTTTGGTAAATGTAGGTACGGGAAAAGATATTACCATAATGGAGTTAGCAAATCTTATAAAACAAATAGTGGGGTATGAAGGATCAATTAAGAATGATATAACTAAGCCAGATGGTACTCCGAGAAAGTTGTTAGATGTGTCTAAATTAAAAAATTTAGGATGGCAGGCCTCAATAGATTTACAAAAAGGTATTGAAATGGTTTATAATGAAGTAAAGAATTATGACTGGAAATAATTTTTTCTTTTATTAATTACAAACAGGATGTTTAATTTATTTAAAAAAGAAAAGATCATTTCTGAAGAGATAACGCAATTAGTGATTACTACAGATATCCATTCTCATATTTTACCAGGCATTGATGATGGCTCGCCGGATGTTTCTACATCCCTTACTTTAATAAAGGGATTGTACAATTTGGGGTATCGCAGATTAGTTGCCACGCCACATGTTATTGGAGATTTTTACAGGAATAATCCTACGATCATTAATAATAAACTGAAATTGATAAAACAGGCATGTGCTGATGAATCAATAAATATAGAATTATCTGCCGCTGCTGAATATATGCTTGATGATTATTTTTTACAGTTGCTAAAACACAAAGATCAAATACTACCTGTTTACAAAAATTTTATTTTAACAGAATTGCCTTACAGTGTAATGCCAATGAATGTTAGTGAAACCGTATTTGAAATAATTACTGCCGGCTTTAAACCAATACTTGCACACCCCGAAAGATATTTTTATTATCATAAAAATTATGATGAATATTTTCGGTTAAAAGAATTAGGCTTCTTATTGCAGGTAAATTTATTATCGTTAACAGGATATTACGGCGCACCTGTAGCAAAAGCTGCAAAATATATTTTGGAAAATAATTTGGCAGAGTTAGTAGGAACTGATATGCACCATACACGTCATCTTGAAGCTTTAGGAAAAAAAGAAAACCTGGCTATTTTTAATAAATATCTTTCTCATAAAACCTACAATAATTTTGAATTGATTTAGTATAGCGGTTTTCTGTTTATCTATGCCCGGAATTGCCGGGCTTTTT
>JALYYX010000070.1 GCA_030946075.1 Bacteroidota bacterium
ACATTGGAGAGTAACAATTATGCAGTTAACCAGGCAGAGAATGCAAAGAACGGATTGATAACTGCAGAAAATCATCCTCCGGACATGATCATTCTTGATCTTGGGTTACCTGATGAAGACGGCCAATCTGTTTTACAAAAATTAAGAGAGTGGTATACCAACCCGATCTTAATTCTTTCAGTAAAAAATAGTGAAGAAGATATTATCAAAGCATTGGATAATGGTGCAAACGATTACCTGGCAAAGCCTTTTCGCACAGGTGAACTGCTGGCACGCATAAGATCTGCATTGCGAAATTCTGCAGCGGAGGAAGGTGATACAACAATTACATGCGGCGAAATTTCTATTGACCTGGAAGCAAGAACAATAAAAAAAAATAATGAATCAATAAAACTAACCGCAACAGAATACAGGCTGCTTTCTTTACTCGCAAAAAATGAAGGGAAAGTTCTTACACACCAATATCTTTTGCGTGAAGTTTGGGGCCCTGGTTACATTAATCAATCCCAATATTTACGGGTGTTTATTGCGCAGCTTAGAAAAAAAATTGAATCGGATGCAAACCGTCCTGATTATATTGTCACTGAATCAGGAATTGGTTATCGTTTTATAAGCAAACACGATTAATCATTAGAAGTCATTGGTCATTGGGTCATTGGTCAATAAGTCATCCAAATCGGTCATCATCTTTCTTTGATAAACTTCTGCGTCATCATGAAGTTCATTTGCATTTTGTGTTCCAATTGATTTAATATAAGCATTCATTAACTTAAGATATTTTTCAAAAAGATTTCTTAGTAATAAATTTTCCTCTTCTGTAATCAATTTTCTCTTTACTGCTTTTCGTAAACAACTTGTAGATTCAAAAGCAGAACCACGACTATAATAATTAAAATTTTTATTCTCTTTATAAAAAAATCTGCCATATCCTTCGGCTATGTTCAACGCCATGGAATCTGCAGCTTTTACAAATTGCTTTCCTAATGTATCCTTATTAAAAAAATCCCATTTATCTACTATTTCCCAAACTTTATCTCAAATTTCCATTGCTGTTTTATAAACTTCTAAATCAATTAATCTTATCATAAAATAACTTTATGGAAAGTAAAATAAAATTGATTTCATAGATCCTCCCTTAATGACCTATTGACTCAATGACCTATTGACCTATTGATCAAAGTACTATTCTTCATCAGGGTAAATGCGGTTGAGCTTTAGTTTGCTTACCGGCGCTACTATCAGCGGGAATTTTTCAACAGTAACATTGCTTTGTTCAAGACCAAAACCTCTTTCTTCATTAAGGCTTTTATCTTTTATCCAGAAATGTAATTTCATTATCAGCTTTTCAAAAAATGGCAATTCATTATCACGCGATAAAAATTTTTCCATTACTATAAATTGAAAATCTCCCACCACATTATTTCGCTGTAAACTCTCATACCGGCTGGTAATATTCACTTCCCTGTTGGTAACCATATTTTCCACAACATGCCGGAACATTAGATTGATATGCGGTTCCATTCTAAATCCTAATCTAAATTCAATCCGTATAACCTCATTAGGAATAATAACATCCACAGAATATTCTGAGGTGAAGGGATCATCCTGGGTATCCACATGCACAAACCAATAAATATCTGCACGCTTTGGTTTCCTGTTTAAAATAGAGTAAATGATCTTATGCTCTATCTCTTTGGGATTATTGGCGCTGGTTAAGTAAACCAAATGGGTTGCATATTTTGGAATAGAAGGATCATTGCTTAGTTCCTGAAGCATTGGAAGATACTGTTCCAGTCTTACAAATTCAATATACCTGTTCTTAACCTTTCTTGCCCTGTACCATAAATACATCATAGAAAACATAAACATGGCAACGAGTGTTGTTATATAACCTCCGTGTGTAAACTTTAATAAAAGCGCTATAAGGAAAGAGATTTCTATTGTAGCATAAACAATTAAAAAGATATAGATAAACACAGGTTTTACCCTGTGGTTAACCATATAATTAGCATACAAAACGGTAGTTGCTAACATGGTTATTATTATCGCCAGCCCATACGCAGCTTCCATTCTTGATGCAGTTTGAAAATATAGAACCACGCCAACGCAGCCAATAAACATCATAGTGTTTATGCCCGGGATAAATAATTGTCCTCTTTCTTCTGATGGGTATTTTATTTTAAGCTTGGGCCAAAGATTTAACCGCATAGCCTCACTGATAAGTGTGAAAGATCCGGAAACCATAGCCTGGCTTGCAATAATAGCGGCGATAGTAGCAATGGCCACGCCTACTAGAACAAACCATTCAGGCATAAGATCAAAAAAAGCATTGATGTGCAATTGTTCTTTTACATCATCAGTTATCATTATGCCTTTTCTGTTTGCCAGCAGGTATGCACCCTGGCCGATATAATTTAACAGCAGACACGACTTTACGAAGATCCAGGAAATACGTATGTTACCCCGACCGCAATGTCCAAGATCACTATACAATGCCTCTGCACCCGTAGTACATAAAAACACTGCGCCTAAAAGCCAAAAGCCTGAAGGATATTCTGCTAAAAAATTAATGGCATAATAAGGGTTGAAGGCTTTAAAAATAGTAAGGTCATCCATAACATGGGCAGCGCCCAACACAGCCAACATACTGAACCAGATGAACATTACGGGCCCAAACATTTTACCGATAGATGACGTACCGAACTGTTGCAAAAAAAAGAACAGTGCAATAATGATCAGCACAATCATTACAATGGTATTGGTATGGATACTTTCTAAAAAAGGCATTTCACGCAAACCTTCAATGGCAGAAGTTATTGATATTGGTGGGGTGATAATGCCATCTGCAAGTAAAGCTGCACCACCTATCATAGCAGGATAAACAAGCCATTTATATCTGCGCCTTACCAATGCATACAGCGCAAAAGTTCCTCCTTCACCCCTGTTATCTGCACGCAATACCATTATCACATACTTAACTGTGGTTTGCAGGGTTATCGTCCATATAA
>JALYYX010000096.1 GCA_030946075.1 Bacteroidota bacterium
GCAAATGCGTGCAATTCAATCGAAATAAAATATTAATTTTTATGAAGAAAATATTTTTTGCAATGCTTGTTTTTACAGGATGTGTTTTTTTTAATTCATGTCAAAAAAAATTGCTATGTCCCGATTGTGATACCAATAAGCCCCCCATTGCAATGGCAAAACCAAATCAAACTATTGTTTATCCAAAAGATAGTGTAACCCTTGATGGCACTTCATCCTACGATCCGGATGGAACAATTGTAAAATATAAATGGGCAAAGATTGCAGGGCCTGTTTCATCAAATATTATTCAACCTGACTCATCAAAAACTTTAGTAAAAACTTTGGTGATGGGTGTTTATAAATTTGAATTAACGGTAACAGATAACGGTGCATTGTCTGCAAAAGATACGGTACAAATTACTGTAAACAATCCTGCAATTAATCATCCACCAGTTGCTTGTGCAGGACCAGATCAAACCATTACTTTACCAACAAATATTGTAACCCTTGATGGCGGTTGCTCTACAGACCCTGATAATAACATCACCACTTATCTCTGGACAAAAATTTCCGGTCCATCATCTTTTAATATTGCTAATGCAAATGCTGTACAAACACAGGTAACAAATCTTGTTCAGGGCAGCTACCAGTTTGAATTAAAAGTTACAGATGCAGGTGGATTATTTTCAAAAGATACCATAGCAATAATGGTGGTGCCTCCACTGGTATTATGCAATATGCAATTAACCCCTTTTGGCCATCTTTCGATGGCAAGAGAAAATATTTTGGTTGCAGGTGCAGGAAATAAAATATTATTTGCCGGAGTTGATATACCCGGCACAAATGGTATTTCAATACCTCAAACAAGAGTTGATATCTATGATAGGGTTACGCAAGCATGGTCCACTGCCGAATTAAGTCAGGCACGATTTGGTATGGCTGTTACAGTTTTGGGTAATAAAATATTTTTTGCAGGTGGTTACATTACTTCAGGTACACAGCCACCTTATAATATTTATGGCACATCCAGAGTTGATGTTTTTGACGTTGCTACTAATACCTGGTCAACTGCTGAACTTAGTACACCAAGAGGGGATATTGGCACAGGAATAATAGGCAACAAAATCTATTTTGCGGGAGGTGGTCTTGATCCTTATTTTGACCGGTCAAATAAAATGGATATTTATGATGCTTCTACAAATACTTGGTCAACAGGCCTTTTAACGGGAGACAGGATTGTGTCTTCTGCTATTTCAATAAATAGCCAAATATATTTTGCAGGCGGGGAAGATGGTAATGCGATTTTAAATAAAGTTGATATTTACAATGGATCGTCCTGGTCAACAATTACAATGGATGAACCAAAAACTGCTATGGCAAGCATTTCAGCGGGTAATACAATATTTTGGGCTGGTGGCATTACTTCCTATAATGGCAACAACTCCATATATTCAGATAAAGTAGAGATGTATGATGTAACAAATGGCAATCACACTTCCCATCAGTTGGTACAGGCACGAAGTTATTTTTATGCAGTTAAAAAAAATAATAAAATTCTATTTTATACAGGAACCACACAATCAGGATCATCAACTAACGTGGATATATATGACACCAATACTCAAACATGGTCCGCCTGTCAAATTCCTCAGTCAATAGTAGGAACAGGAAATATTTTCTCAGTTGGTGATAAAATTTATTTAGCAGGGGGGCAGATAAATGGAGTTTTATCAAACCAAGTTTGGTTATTGGATTTTTAAGGTTTAATACTTCTTCTCTTTATAAAATGCACATACCTCACTCATCACACATTCCTCATGTTCCTGATGGGAAGGCCTGCAAATTTCTCTTCCTAAAAATGAAATTGCCATCCCCGTTTCTCCCCAATCTTTTTCAGGAATTACTTCCATTATCTGTTGTTCAATTTTTTTTGGATCTGAACTGGTTGCAATTCCTAAGCGTTGCGCTACACGAACCACATGCAGGTCTACCATTATTCCCTCTGCCTTTTTACCTGCTTCACGTAGAATAACATTTGCTGATTTTCTTCCTATGCCTTTTAATGCAACAAGTTCCTCCATTGTTAGTGGAATGTTTTTATCTTTTTTAATTTGCTTTGAAATTTCGGAAAGCCATTTTACTTTATTGGCAAAATTGCGGACCTTTCCAACTAAAGGATAAAGTGTATGAGTTGTTGCATTACTTAATGCCTCCATATTAGGGAAGTGTTTAAATAATTCAGGAGCCAGTGAATTGATATGTTTGTCTGAATCCTGCGCCGACAGTATTACCATTACCAATAACTGGTAAATGTTTTTATATTCAAGAGGATGTTTTTTGCCTTTGTAATTTTTTATGAGAGGCTTAATGGCGT
This sequence comes from Bacteroidota bacterium, assembly GCA_030946075.1. Lineage (GTDB taxonomy): Bacteria > Bacteroidota > Bacteroidia > Chitinophagales > Chitinophagaceae > Ginsengibacter. The sequence continues at coordinate 2,357 of JALYYX010000096.1, forward strand.
CTGCCCAATCTACTTTATGTGCCATAGTATTTTTTTAAGCGATATAAAAATAATAAAGAAGATGGATTGGTAGAAACAAAAAAGCCGGAACATATCCCAGCTTTTGAAAAATATTTTTGGCGATTATTTTTTTATAAACAATAATATAATTGCAATTGTAGCACCTAACTGACCCATCCAAAAAATGAACATCCATTTTATAAGTTCACTTTTTTGTTCTTTCATTTCAACTCTTAACTGGTAAATATCTTCTTTGGTTGCAAGTATATCTTTCCTGGCATCGAGCTTATTATCAATAACAGTTTCTATTTCAGAAAGCGGTTGCATCTTCAGTATTATTAAAATAACGCTGGGCTATTTGATAAAGCTTTAAACTTTGAAATGCTGTCATAATAATCCCTTATACTAAAGGTAGAAATAATTTTTATCCTTTACAAGAAGGCTCCCATTAACCTAATGCTACTCTTTTAAATTCTATAACTTTTAGATCAGCATCAATGCTTTTCAAATATTCTGATACAGATTTATTTGCATCCTTTACAAAAGGTTGTGCAAGTAATGTGCTGTCTTTAAAAAATTTGTTGATCTTACCCATGGCAATTTTTTCAGCCATTTCAGCCGGTTTGCCTTCTGCCTTTACCTGCTCAATTGCAATATTTTTTTCTCTTGCAATAACTTCCGGAGCAACTGTTGATTGGTCAACAGCGATCGGGTTCATTGCTGCGATCTGCATGGCAATATCTTTACCTGCTTCGCCTGCATCTTTATTAAAGCCAACCAAAACGCCCATTCTGTAAGCGCCATGGATATAGGCAGCGACAAATTCTGCCTCTACTCTTTCAAATTTTGATACAGAAATTTTTTCTCCAATTTTTGCAACCTGCTCATTTAATTTGTCAGCTACAGTTTCGTTACCTATCTTAACAGCGTTTAATTCTTCAATGCTCTTAACATTATTAGCAACTGCTGCCTCCATAATAGATTTTGCAAATTCAACATACTCAGCATTTTTAGAAACAAAATCCGTTTCGCAACTTACGTTTATGATGAAACCTGTTTTGTTATCAGAAGTTGTTTTAGCGATCACTACACCTTCTTTCGCTTCACGGTCGCCCCTTAG
>JALYYX010000115.1 GCA_030946075.1 Bacteroidota bacterium
TTCATACTCTGTAAAAAAATCTGTCTCAGGAAAATAACTGTCAATAATACCTACTGAATCTGTTTTATCCAATGCCGCTACTAAGCGGTTGCCTGTTTCTTTAATTGCTTTTAAATGACGTGGAGCAATAAATCCTGCAGCACCTATCAATGCGAAATTCTTCATGTAATCAAAATTTAATATTAAATTTCACAGTTAATAATCCGGTATATCAAACGAAATTAATTTAAATAATCAAGTAATTTTTTAGTACTCGCTTACAATTTGTTATTTTTAAAAATAGCAACTAATTAATATTAAATTACGTATTCAAAAATATCAAAATAAGCAAGGGCTGATAATATATCGTTCTTGATACTCAATTTGTAAAAGTTATTAATAGACTCTAATGAAAACGGCTATTTGAATGTGAAGGTTGCCTCATATCTTAATATAAGTTTATTTAATCATTTTTTTTATTGCTACAGATTTTCTTAAGATTTATCATATAAATTGCTGACATGTTAATTATAACAACAACCACTAACCGTTTAATTGCCATTACAAATTTGTGATGTTTAAAAAGTGCTTTATATTTTTTTTATTTTTATCCGCTTGCATTCTTTCATTTGCACAGAAAAAAAATCTTGATTATTTTATTGACAGCGCTACGATAAACAGCCCGTTGCTAAATGATCTTCGCAACCAAATATTATCAAACCGAATTGACAGTCAGATTCTTATTGCCGCCAATTCAATACAGGTAAACGCCAATGGTAATTCGTTTTATGCACCCATTGTTAATGGATGGGGTTATGATGCTGCTATCACGAACGGAGGTCAGCTACAGGCTTTAATAACTGCATCAAAAAATATTTTGTCAAAGAAATTTTTAAATTCCCAGTTTAAGAATTTACAATTGGTTGGTGATTCTTTAAACGTTGCAGCAAAAATTTCTGAACAGGATATTAAAAAGATAATCATCTCACAATACATAACTGCTTATGGTGATCAATTGCAACTGGATTTTAATAACCAGTTGATTAGCTTATTAAGCAAAGAGGAAATCATTTTAAAAAAACTTACAGAAAAAAATGTTTATAAACAAGTTGATTACTTATCTTTCTTAGTAACCTTTCAACAACAGAATTTAACAAGGTTGCAATTGGATGTTCAATACAAAAATGATTATGCAACCTTAAATTATTTGGCCGGAATACTTGATACAACCCTTGTAACCCTTTCTGAGCCTGCATTAAATGCTATAAGAACATTTATTCCCGACAGCTCTGTATTTTTTTTAAAATACAGGATAGATAGTTTACGGCTTATTAATAATAAATCTATCATAAATCAAAACTACCAGCCCCACATTACTGCATTTGCTGATGCAGGTTATCAATCAAGTTTTATGGAAATGCCCTATAAAAATTTTGGAAGAAGCATTGGCGTTAACTTTATTATTCCTATTTATGATGGGCATCAAAAAAAATTACAGTATTCTAAAATTGAAATCGCAGAACGAACAAGAGTGCGGAACAAAGAATTTTTTCAGAACCAATATTATCAGCAGATAGCACAGTTGCAGCAGCAATTATCATCAATTGAAAATTTACTAACCCCGATTAATAAACAAATAAAATATATTGAAACACTGATAAACGTAAATGGAAAATTATTAGAGACCGGGGATATAAAAATGACTGATTATGTATTGTCTTTAAACAATTATATCACAGCAAAAAATTTAGTTGTTCAAAATATAATTGCACGATACCAGATAATCAACCAGCTAAATTATTGGACCCGATAATAAGTATAAAGTACATAATAAATAAAGTAATGATGAAAAGAAATATATTTTTATCTCTTCTCTTTGTAATTGTTTTTTCCTGCAGGCATAAAGAAACTAAAAAAGAGGAAACAGCTATATCCGATGTACGAACTCCCGTTACTGTTACCTCAATACTTTATGATCCGTTAGAAGAATTTATAGAATTGAATGCAACTTCAACTTTCTTGCAAAAAAGTTATGTAAAATCTAATCTTACAGGATACATAAAATCTGTTGCTATAAAATACGGTAATGCTGTAAGCCCGGGCCAGACACTGTTTACATTAAAAACAAAAGAGTCTGATGCTATTGGAAATGCCATAAATAACCTTGATCCTAAATTTAGATTTTCAGGCGTTAATTATGTAAAAGCAAGCGCCAGCGGTTATATAACAGAATTAAATCACCAGGCCGGCGATTATGTTCAGGACGGTGAACAATTGGCAGTAATAAGTAACATGAACAGTTTTGTTTTTGTAATGGATGTTCCCTTTGAATACAAACAATATCTTGCCGGCAACAAACAGTTAGAACTTACTTTACCTGATGGAGAAAGAATTTTAGGAACAATTCAAACATCAATGCCATTTATGGACTCTGCGTCGCAAACACAGGCAGTTGCAATAAAAGTAAATGCGCCAAACCCCATTCCTCAAAATCTTGTTGCGAAAGTAAAAATTATTAAATCATCAAAGGCTGCTGCATCTTCATTGCCTAAAGCTGCTGTGCTTACTGATGATGCCCAGTCATCGTTTTGGGTTATGAAAATGATAGATGACAGCACTGCTGTAAAAGTTCCGGTAAAAAAAGGTATTGAAACAACAGATAAAATTGAGATCGTTTCTCCTGCTTTTACTGCATCAGATAAATTTTTATTGACAGGGAATTATGGATTGCCTGATACTGCTAAAGTAAGTGTCTTGCAACCAAGAAATGATTCTACTAAAAAAGAAAAATGAAAATGCATTTCACGCAAAGCCGCAAAGAAAAATTAAGAAGCAAAATAAATTACTCTTGCGCTTTTGCTCCCTTTGCCTCTTTGCGTGAATTTTTAAATAAATATTAATTGAAAAATTTTTTCATCTCTCACAAAAATCCTCTCGCAGTTGTACTGGCAATGATAATTGTGGGTGGGATATTTGCCTACAGCAAATTGCAAACGTCACTATTCCCTGAAATAACTTTTCCTAAAATAAAAATAATTGCTGATGCAGGTTTGCAGCCTGTAAACAAAATGATGGTTACTGTTACAAAGCCAATGGAGAATGCCATAAAACAAATACCCAGCCTCACTTCCATACGAAGTACCACAAGCCGCGGAAGCTGCGAAATATCTGCATACATCGATTGGGATGCAGATGTTGACCTTAGCCAGCAACGGATAGAGTCAAGAATAAATGAGATAAGAAACCTTTTACCTGCAGACGTGAACATTACGGTTGAAAAAATGAATCCGTCTATTTTGCCTGTGATGGGATACTCTTTGGAAACGCATACATTTTCTCCTATAGAATTAAAACAGTTAGCTACGTATGTTATCAAACCTTTTTTGTCGCAGGTTAGTGGTGTATCAGAAGTAAGGATCATTGGAGGAAAGCAGAAAGAATATTGGTTGCAGCTTGATGCTCAAAAAATGAGTTCACTTTCAATTACACCGGATGCGATCACAAATGTTTTAAATCAAACCAACTTTATAAAATCAAATGGTTATCTACAGGATTACAAACATCTATACCTAACCGTAACTGATGCAACAGTTCAAACAATTGACGACCTGAAAAATTTGGTTATCAATAACAATCGGAAAAGAGTTGTTCAATTAAAAGATATCGCCGACATACAGGTGAAGGAAGCGGTTGAGTTTACAAAGATAAATGCCAATGGTGCAGATGGTTTGCTGCTTGCGATAATAAAACAGCCTAACACAAATCTTATTATTCTTTCAAACCAAATGAAAGAAAAAATTGTTCAGCTAAAAAAGATCCTTCCCCAGGGAGTTACGATAAAACCGTACTATATACAGGCAGATTTTGTAAATGAATCTGTAAAGAGTGTTACGGATAGTTTGTGGATAGGTCTGGCTTTGGCAATAATTGTTGCTGTTATTTTTCTGCGTTCTTTAAAAGCAAGCTCTGTTATTCTGATTACAATTCCGGTTACCATTTGTCTTACATTAATTGTGATGTATGCAATTGGTTATACACTGAATATTATGACACTCGGAGCCATTGCTGCGGCCATTGGTTTAATTATAGATGATGCTATCG
>JALYYX010000158.1 GCA_030946075.1 Bacteroidota bacterium
CACCACCAGGTAATTTGCCCTGCAGATGGTAAAGTTGTTGTAATAGAAGAAATTTTTGATACTGAATATTTCAAAGACAAACGTTTACAGGTTTCTATTTTTATGAACCCGGCCAATGTGCACCTTAACAGAATACCAATGAGTGGGGAGGTTTTGTACAGCAAATATCACAAAGGGAAGTATTTGGTTGCATGGAATCCAAAATCATCAACACAAAATGAAAGGCATTCTGTGGTTATACAAAGTGATAAGGCGATAATTCTTGTAAAACAAATTGCCGGGGCACTTGCAAAACGGATAGTAAATTATTTAAAGGTAGGGCAGCAGGTTACGCAGGGCTCAGAAATGGGATTCATAAAGTTCGGCAGCCGTGTAGATGTGTTGCTGCCGATTGAAACAACAATTGATGTAAAGCTAAATCAAATAGTAAAAGGCGGAGTTACAGTGTTGGCAACTATTTAAATTTACAATAAGGTTTAACACATACCCGTTGCATATACCAAATACTACCATTATATTTGTACCCATTAATTTAAAACAAAAAAATATGAAGAAGATATTTATGTTAGCTACAGCAGCCTTTTTATTCAGCGGCGTTACTTTTGCGCAAGACGGCGGAAAGAAAAAAGAAAGTTGCACCAAAAGCTGCAGCAAAAAAGGCGGTGATTGTTGTAAGGATAAAGCCAAAACAACAGCTAAAGTAAAAGCGTAATTGCTTTTAACCAAACAAAATTTATCCTTCCCACTTCGGAAGGATTTTTTTTATTACAGAATATTTTCCAATTCTTTTAAATTGTAAATAGTATATGTTGGTGCAATCACAGGCTCATTATTTACTTCCGCATTTATATGGTTTACGTAAATACTATCCATCCCTGCATTAATTGCTCCCTGAATATCTGCATCAAGATTATCGCCGATCATAATACTTTCATTTATTAACGCCCCCGATTTATCCATAGCATATTCAAAAATTTCTTTTGAAGGCTTTATGCAATTTGATATTTCTGAAGTGATAACATGCGTGAAATATTTTGCAAGATTTGAATTATTGAGCTTGCTCCATTGAGTCTTTTCGAAACCATTTGTAATAAGATGGAGAGTATATTTTTTAGCTAAAAGATACTCCAGTATTTCGTTTGTATAATCGAATAACAGCTTTTTTGTTGGGAGTATTTCAAGAAATTTAGCACCCATTTCTTTTGCTAATTTCTCATTACTTATTTTAAAGTCAATCAATGTGCGCCACATGCGTTTCCATTTCAAATCTTCTGTTGTTATAAATCCTTTATGATATCTGTCCCATAAAATAGCATTGTGGTGCAGATAGGTTTTATAAAAGTCATCAAAAGGAGAAAGAATGATTTCATGCAAGGCAAAATGCTCATACAATTCGCTTAGAGTAACTTTTGCGTTGGCATCAAAATCCCAGAGTGTATGGTCAAGATCAAAAAATAAATGTTTGTATTTCATTGCACTTAATCGGTTGGGGATTTTAGATTTAGATTTGTAAAATTAATCTGCAATCTTCAATTTAAAATTATTAATATGAATGTGGTGATAACCGGAGCCAGCAAAGGAATGGGCAAAGCCATAGCAGAAAAATTTGCTGAAGAGGGCAATACCATATTTATCTGCGCAAGAAATGAAAAAGAACTGGCTGCAACTGCTGAAGAACTATCTGCGAAATATACCAATAGCAAAATTTTTTTTATACAGGCTGATCTTACAGAAAAAGAGTCCGTAAAAAAATTTGCAAAATGGATCTTGCAAAATTGCCCCCAGGTGGATATTCTTGTAAACAATGCCGGCACCTTTATTCCCGGAAGTATTTACAATGAAGAAGAGGGAACGCTTGAAAAAATGCTTGCAATAAATTTGTTCAGTGCTTACAATGTTACAAGAGGTTTGGTGGCTAAAATGATAGAGAAAAAAACAGGGCATATTTTTAATATGTGTTCCATTGCATCGCTTAAAGCTTATGAGAATGGTGGCTCTTACAGCATTAGTAAATTTGCATTGATGGGCTTTAGTAAAAATTTGCGTGAAGAATTAAAGCCTCATAATATAAAAGTTACAACAGTTTACCCCGGCGCCGTTTATACATCATCATGGATGGGCAGCGGAGTTGCACAAACAAGAATTATGGAAGCGAATGATATTGCCGAAATGATTTTAACAAGTTCAAAACTTTCGCCGCAGGCTTGTGTTGAAGATATTGTTATCAGACCACAGCTTGGTGATATTTAAACAGCTTTTTAACATCATGCGGTCTGCAACTTCCTTTTACATTTTTTATATAGATTAATTTTGCATTTTAAAGTTTGAGGTGATGAATAGAGCTTTACATTCTTTTTTTACAGGTATTTTTTACAAATCTCTACTCCTGCTTTTATTTATAATTCCTGTATCATCTGCATTTGGCCAGGTAAAGTTTTTTGCCGAATGTCCCGATAGAATTATTGGAAAAAATGATTATCTGCAAATACAATTCACAGTTGAAAATGCAGGAAATATTGAAAACATAAATCCGCCTTCGTTTAAAAATTTTACTATAGTTAGTGGCCCTAACCAACAAAGCAGTATGAGCAATATAAATGGTAATGTAAAACAATCCGTTTCTATTGGTTTTGTGTTGAAACCATTGTCTACAGGCACTTTCAGCATTGGTTCAGCTACCGCAAAAATAGACGGTAAAGAATATCACTCTAACCCCATAAATATTGAAGTAAATAATTCACCCTCATCAAACAAATCAAAGGGAAATTTTTATGCACCAACGATTGGTATGAACTTAGACTTTCCGCCAGAGCCAACCACACACCAGTTTGATGATTATATTTTAAGAAAGGGAGAAAATGTTCCCGAGAAAATTAAAAAAAATCTTTTTATAAAAATTGATGTAAATAAAAACAGTTGTTACGTAGGGCAGCCGATAATTGCAACCTATAAATTATATACCAGATTAAAATCGGAATCGAATGTTTTAAAAACACCATCGTTCAATGGGTTTTCTGTAAGTGAGCTGGAAAGGCCTAACAATTATTCTATTATAACAGAAAAATACAATGGGAGAGAGTACAATGTTTATATTTTAAGAAAAGTTCAGTTATACCCTTTACAATCGGGCGCACTTTCCTTAGAGCCCATTGAAGTTGAAAACAATATTACTTTTCTAAAAGCAGAATATGCAGGCAAAAAAAAGGGAGATGTATTTTATGACATGCTTCGTGATTTTGCCAATGAAAATTCCCCCGGCGGAGCAACGCAATCAGAAAAAGTTTCAATTTCATGTAATCCTGTAACTATTAATGTAAAGCCATTGCCGGAAGAAAATAAGCCCACAAATTTTAAAGGCGCTGTGGGAAATTTTAATATTAATGCAACGCTTGAAAAAACAAATATCTCAACGGATGATGCAGGAAATTTGAAATTAATTATTGCAGGTGCAGGAAACCTGCAGATGATAAATTCTCCAAATGTAGTATGGCCAAAGGGTTTGGAAAGTTTCGAATCTAAATCATCAGAAAATATTGATAAGTTTAGTGTGCCTATGAAAGGTGAAAAAATATTTTCTTATCCTTTTTCTGTTAATAAGCCGGGCGACTATTCAATTCCTTCTGTTTCATTTTCATACTTTGATATTGGAACGCAGTCTTATAAAACAATAAATACCCAACCACTTTTACTTCATGTTGAGAAAGGTAGCGGGCATAAAAATTTTGTTATCCCAGCAACTCAAAGTAAAAAAGAACCCTTTTCTTTTAATGATTCACTTTATAATAACCGATGGTATTTTTTAGCTGGGGTAGTATTTTTATCATTAATACTTGTTTTAATTACAGGCAGGAAAAAGGAAATAAAAGCACCTGTTAAAGCAAAAGAATCATTTAAAAATTATGAGCCTGACCCTGTTGAAGAAGCTGCATTTATTATCCCGGCAAATCCTCTGGCAGAGGCTGAAGAAAAACTTATAAATAATAATGCAGTGGAATTTTATAAAGTTTTAGATGCCTCATTAAAGAATTATTTATCAGAAAAATTAAAAGTGCCAGGTGAGGAAATGACAAGAAAAAAAATAAATGCACGAATGGATAAATGTAATGTTAGTGTGGGCACTACTTTACTTGTTTCATCATTGCTGGATGAGCTTGAGATAAATTTATATGCGCCTGTTTCTTCTGAAATTCAAATGCAGGAAGTGTATGAAAAGGCAAGTGAAGTTGTTTCACTTCTTGATAAACAAGTATGCTAATTGGTAAATTTATATCCGATACTTCTTACTGAATGAAAATATTTAGGATTGCGGCTATCTTCTTCAAAATATTTTCTAAAGTTTAAAATAAAATTATCTATTGTTCTTGTGGTAGGGTACACATTGTATCCCCACACAGCCTGTAAAATTTTTTCTCTTGCCACTACTTCATTTTTATTTTCAATTAACAATTTTAAAAGCATTACCTCTTTTTTAGTAAGTGCAAACTTTTTCCCCTTCTTATTGGTAGCCTCCAGAGATTTAAAATTAATATTGTTGTCTCCAAATGTATAATTATCTGCTAAAGGTTCTTTTGCAGAAATACGCTTGCTTTTATTTATAAGCTTATCTACACGAAGTAAAAGTTCTTCAAGATTAAATGGTTTGGTAAGGTAATCATCAGCGCCTTTTTTTAAACCAAGTACCCGGTCTGCACTGCTGTTCTTTGCGCTTAAAATTAAAATAGGAACATCATTTCTTTGAAGGCGGATTGTTTCGGCAACACTTATGCCATCAAGCTCCGGCAGCATTACATCCAGAATCATCAAATCAAAATATTCATTTTGCACAGCCTTTAAAGCCTGTGCGCCATCATAAGCAGAAGTTACCTCATATCCTTCCAGCTCTAAATTTAATTTTAGGGTATCATGTAAATTTTCTTCATCCTCAGTTAATAAAATAGACAATTTTTTATCAGGCATGTTACAATTTGACTTCAAAAATACTTCCCCGGGGAGAATTATTAAATACTCTTATTGCTCCCCTATGTTCATCAATAATTTTTTTTGTGAGATATAAACCCAGGCCGGTTCCTTTAGCTCTTTTTGTATGCAGATTTCCTATCCGATAAAACTTGGTAAATATTTTTTCTTTTTCCTCATCCGGAATTCCACTGCCTTCATCTTTTACCAGAAGTTTTATTTTTCCGGCGGTTTCTTTTAATTCAATTTCAATCCTTTCTTGTTTAAATGAATATTTAACTGCATTATCCAAAAGATTATTCACAGCCATTTGCAGCATTAATCTATCTGCGGTAAAATAAATATCCGGATCAATTGATGAATAAATTTTTCTGTTAGGAAAGCGGATAGTATAATTATGAATACTTTCTACTACCAGTTCTGAAAGATTGATCTTTTCATTTGTGAGCTCATAAGCGCCTGCCTCTATCTGGCCGGACAATAACAAATTATTGCAAAGGTCATTTAACCTGTTAGCCTCCTGTAATGAATTGGATAGTATTTGGTGCTGTTGATGTTCGGCAAGCTTATGTTTTAGTAATGTTTCAAGATTAAGCTTAGTAATTGCCACAGGTGTTTTTAGCTCATGCGTAATGGCCATCATAAAATTTTGCTGCTGCTGCGATTGTCTGAACTGTCTTCGTACTGCACGGAAAACAAACACTGCACCTACAACTATCAGTAATAAAAAAGTTACACCTTCGCCAATATACTGAGCTGTTTTTTTATCCTTGTCTTCTTTAATCTTAGTTACTTTTTGCTGGTAGTCGAATTGCTCAGAATTTATTTCTGCCAATTTATAATCGGTCATTATTTTATTTTGCAGGTTCAATTCTATGAACCAAAATACGAGTGCAACAATAATATAAGCAAGTAAAAACCAGTAAAGAATATAAATGGTACGTAAACGTTTGATTGTAAAAGCTGATTTCATGCTGAGTAAAGGTATGCCGTACAAGTGAGTGATCCTTCGGCAAGCTCATGATAAACTCCGCGATGATGCTATGAAAAACAAATGCCGGTAATCAAAACTTTTTTAAAGATCTACTTTCTCAACTCTGATGCCGATATTTAAAATATGTTTTAAAGGATTTTCACGCATTATTTGTGAAACCGTAAATGTATAGTTGCCCGGTTTTTTAAATGGTACAGGGCCGGTTGTAATACTTTTTCTAATTTCCCAAATATCATCCATACCATGGCCTTCCCAGCCTTTTGCATCGTTACCTAAAACGATATTTATATTTTGAAAACGCATGGAATCTCCGGGGGCCTGTGAGCCAAAATTTAACCAGATGTTGTTGTAGTTGTAAGCATCGGTGTGGCGCAAAACAATATACACATTGTATAAAGATGAGGTATCGGTTATGCTAACTGTAAAAGTATGTTTGGTATCATAAAACCAAGATTGGTGCTGGATATTATCTGTTTTTTCGAATACATTAATTTTAGTGCAGGAGATAAAATACAAAGAAATAAAAAGTATGAAGAGGGTTGTTTTCAATTAGATTATTTACCGCAAAAATAAAGTGTTTATCATTCTTTATTATAAAACATTAAGAATTTGCTCCTTCGCTTTTTCCAATTCGTCTTTCATCAGTACAACACATTTTTGAATATCTGCGTCGTAAGCTTTGGAGCCTGTTGTATTTATTTCTCTGCCGATCTCCTGCAATACAAAAGATAATTTTTTTCCTTTAGCTTCATCATTATCTTTTAAGATGGTTGTAAAATATTCGCAATGGTTTTTTAACCGAACCTGTTCTTCACGAATATCAATTTTTTCAACATAGTAAATTAGCTCCTGCTCCATTCTGTTAGCATCATAATTTTCTTTGCCAACATTTTCTTCCAGCAATTTTTTTATTTCATCCTTCATGCGCCCTTTGCGATTCGGCTCTAATTTTAAAATTTCTTCTTCCTGTGCATTAATATTTTTTATACGCAGCAGTAATTCTTTTTCAATTGATTTGCCTTCATCAGTTCGATGATGATTTAATTCTTTCAATGCCAGCTCAATTACTTTTTTTAATTCATGCCAGTCATCTTTATTTAAAATTTCGTTAGATGGGCTAACGACTTCAGGCAGTCGTAAAAGCGAGCTCAGCACTGCATTTGTATCAATTTGCAATTCACCGGCAAGCGTTTCTATTTGTTTATAATAAGCTTTAATGAGGTCTGTATTTATCACCACAGGTTTTGTTGCGCCATTTTGTTTTATGGTTATCAGGCAATCAACATTTCCACGCAATAAGCTTTCCTGCAGCATATTTCTTACATCAAATTCATAACTTTTAAGTAACTGTGGAATTTTTAAATTTATCTCAAACTGTTTTCCATTCAAAGATTTTATTTCAACCAAAAAAACTTTATCCTTCACTGTATGCTCAGCCCTTCCAAAACCCGTCATTGATTTTAACATAGAAATTTTTTTATGTTCAGCAAGTTATACATTTCTGAGTGAGATAAAATTTTCATTTCTCTTCGGATATAATTCCAATATTTATTTTTCAATTAAAAAATAAAAAATTAAAATTTTGTAAAATAATAAAGCCCAACTTTTATCGTCGGGCCTTGTTATATGGATGGGTTAGTAAGTACAGGAAAAAAATTCCCTACACAATATTAAAAATAATTTTTTCTATTACGAAAATATTTTGCAACTTTTTTATCAACATTTTATTTTTTAGTGTGGATAAGGAACAAAAAATTTTATTCAAAAAAATAAAAATTCAGATAACACACTTTCATATAAATATTTTTTTTATTTTTTTTTTGAATGCATGAATAAAAAACAAACCGCATCATACAAGTGCAACGTTTACCTTTGAAAAAATTTTATTATGCAATTTTCTTCTCCCGTTTCTATAAAGTGGATTGCCTCATTTATTGGTGCTGAACTGGTAGGCGACGAAAAAAGTGAAGCCGCCGGCATTAATGAAATACACAGTGTACAACAGGGAGATATTGTTTTTGTTGATCATCCTAAGTATTATAACAAATGCCTGAAAAGCCCTGCCAGCTTTATTATTATCAATAAAAAGGTAGATGCTCCGGAAGGAAAAACTTTGCTGATAAGTAATGAGCCGTTTGAATCTTATCTAAAAATCGTAAAACATTTTAACCTTTTCTCTCCAACTAAAAAAATGATAAGTGACAATGCGAAGATTGGTGAAGGCACTGTATTAATGCCAAATGTTTTTGTTGGCAACAATGTAAAAATTGGCAATGGTTGCATCATTCATCCTAATGTTTCTATTTATAATAACTGCATCATCGGCAACAATGTTGTTATTCATTCAGGAACAGTAATTGGTAGCGATGCATTTTATTTCAACACAAAAAAAGATCGTGATGTATGGTTTAAAAAAATGGAAAGTTGCGGACGTGTGATAATTGAGGATGATGTAGAGATTGGTGCAAACTGTACAATTGATAGAGGTGTAAGTGCTGATACAAAAATTGGAAGAGGATCAAAGCTGGACAATCTTATTCATATTGGCCACGAAGTTGTACTCGGGAAAAATTGTTTAATAGCTGCACAGGTAGGTATTGCGGGTGCAACTAAAATTGGCGATGGTGTTACGGTGTGGGGGCAGGCAGGGATTAGCAAAACATTAAACCTTGGTGACAACGTTACCATACTTGCGCAGAGCGGTGTTGGAGAAGATATAAAAAATAATCAGGTATATTTTGGAACTCCTGCAGAGCCTGCATTGCAAAAGAAAAAAGAATTGGTTTGGATAAAACGCATTCCTGAAATGTGGGAGAAAATAAAAAAATTATCGGGAGACAAAGAAAAATAATTTACTGCAATCTATAATCGTAGGGAAGCATATCGCCTACTTTTTCAAAACCCCAGTAACCATTTGTTGTAAGATCAGTCTGATCAAAATAATATCCATTTTGTTCTATGTTTATTGCTTCATCAGGCGCAATAGTTAATGTAGAAACCTGAAATTCTTTTTTTGCTTTGGGGTCAAAAGCCAAATATGCCTGCTCTGGTTTTGCTTTTAAATAAATTACAATTACATCGGGCTGATTTGGTTTAAACTCAACAATAGCACTGCTGTCATCCATATCGTAGTGTAATGCAGGGTAAGGATTTTTTAAAGGAATGGTCTTTTCCTGTTCATTGTTTTTTACAAGAAATTGAATTTCAAATCCCTCATCAGTTAAAGTTTTATGGTAGAGGCTTCGCATAAAATGCAGCAGCGATCCGTGATAAGCTTTACTTCTGTTTTGCTGCCATAAAATTTGCTTCTCAGGGGTTCCCTGCATTTCTTCAAACAAAGGATAACCGATGAACTGGGCAGCATTGCTTTCATATTCATAAGTAAAAGAATCAATCGCAAATTTTATGTTGTAGCCCAATGCAAAATTTTGCACCACCAATGGCTCACTGGCTAAAACTTTTAAGCGGTTTCTTTTTTTACTGAAATAGAATTTTAAAACTTCAGGATTCTTTATAAAAGTTTGCAGACTGAATTCACTTTTACCAATAAAATTTTCAGTAAAAAATTGTCCGTATTTTTCCCAGCCATCTTTTACTTCATTGGATATTACAATAGAAACCTCTCCAAGCGATTTATCTTTGGGTTTTAATTCTATCACCAAATTTTTTTCTTCAGCAGTTGCATTGCTAATACGCATGCTTTCTGTTTCATATCCTGTAAAAGTTACAATCAGTTCATAACCGCCATTAGGTAATTTCAAATTAAAATATCCCGAAGCATCTGTTGCTATTCCAAAGGTGGTGTTTTGTGCAAACACTGATGCACCCTGTAATGGAGCTTTAGTTTCTTTGTCAATTATTTTTCCGGAAACAGTATAATGAGTTGCCTGCGAAAATATATGTGCTGCAAAAAAGAAAAAAGAAAAAAGAAAAAGAATTCGTTTCATGAATACTGGCTTAATACTTATGTTAGATGATTTATTTTCTGTAAAGTTGCACAGGTATATTTAATGGTTTCATTAATAGGAGTAAACTCAAAACCCGGTAATGCCTTTAAAAGTTTACTGTTATCAAAATATACTTTTGCCAAAGCAGTACGTGCGGTTTCCTTTGTTACCAAAGGTTGTTTGCCTGTAAACATTGATTTTATTAATTCAAGTCTCCAAACTATTGATGCTAAAATTGGTGTCACTTTTTTATGTGGTATTTTTTTACTGAAACATTTTGCAATAGAGGTAAATATTTCTTTGTAAGATAAATTCTCAGCGTTTATAATAAAACGCTCTTTGTTTATTTCACTATTCATTAACATGATCATTGCCCGTGCAACATCTCTCACATCAACCACTCCCGTAACACCTTCTGTATACCAGGGAAATTCTTTGTAAACAGATTTAAAAATTTCTGACGAGCCTTTATTCCAGTCTCCCCCACCAAGAATGAGGGACGGATTAACAATTACTGCATCTAAACCTTCCCCAATGCCACGCCACACTTCCATCTCTCCAAGGTATTTTGATTTGCCATACATGCTGTTACTTGTTTCTTCTGTCCAGCTCATATTTTCAGTAACAATATTATCCTCCCTTATTCTGCCCAATGCAGAAACCGAACTTACATGAATCATTTTTTTTACACCTGCCTCAAGTGCAGCATTTACAACATTTGCCGTTCCTTCTACATTTATTTTGAACAAATTGTTTTTATTTTTTTTATTGAATGAAACAATAGCAGCACAATGATAAAGTTGCGTAACATCCTTCATCACATCTTCCAACGCCGATGTATCAAGAATATCGCATTTAACAGCAATTACATTTTCATTATTAAATACCGGGAGCGGTGTATTGTTATAAACTGCTTTTACCGTATTTCCCTGAGCAAGCAATTGAGAAATTAATTCAGAGCCTACAAGCCCGGAGCCACCAGTTACTAAAATCATAAGTAAATATTAATAATAGCAAAATTTCTTAACTCGTAAACATCGTACAACATTATAAATAACTCTTTATTTAACTTTGTTGCCCTTCTCACTTTAAAATAATTACACATGGCAGACAAGATAAATGAAAATGGTCACAGCAAAAAGGATGGCCAGAGCGAAAAAAATAAAACCCTTACAACACGCCAGGGTCATCCAATAACAGATAATCAAAATTTAAGGACAGTTGGCAATCGTGGACCGGCAACATTAGAAAATTATCAGTTCTTAGAAAAGATTTCGCATTTTGACCGTGAAAGAATTCCGGAAAGAGTTGTGCATGCAAGAGGAGCAGGTGCTCATGGTTATTTTGAAAGTTATGGAACAGTTGGCACTGAGCCTGTATCAAAATATACAAGAGCAAAATTGTTTCAACAAAAAGGGAAACAAACGCCGGTGTTTGTAAGATTTTCCAGCGTGATACACGGAGGACATTCTCCTGAAACATTGCGTGACCCTAGGGGATTTGCCGTAAAATTTTACACAGAAGATGGTAATTGGGATTTAGTAGGAAATAATTTGAAAGTATTTTTTATTAGAGATGCAATGAAATTCCCGGATTTGGTTCATGCTTTTAAACCAGATCCTATTACTAACCGCCAGGATGGACAACGTATTTTTGATTTTATCGGTAATACACCCGAAGCGCTTCACATGATAACATTTTTATTTTCACCATGGGGCATCCCTGCAAACTACCGCCACATGCAGGGGTCAGGGGTGAATACTTATAAATGGGTTAATACAGATGGCGTGGGAGTTTTAGTAAAATATCATTGGGAACCAAAACAGGGAATTAAAAATTTAACACAGGAAGAAGCTGAAATGATTCAGGGTAAAAATTTTAATCACGGCACACAGGATCTGTATGAGGCAATTGAAAGGGGAGAATTTCCTGAATGGGAATTATGTATTCAGATTATGAGTGATGATGAACATCCGGAGTTGGATTTTGATCCATTGGACGATACAAAAATTTGGCCTACAGATCAGTTTCCTTTTTTACCCGTTGGTAAAATGGTGCTGAATAAAAACCCTGAAAATTATTTTGCGGAGGTGGAGCAGGTTGCATTTGGCACGGGAGTTTTAGTTGATGGTCTTGAGTTTTCTGATGATAAAATGTTGCAGGGAAGAACATTTTCTTATTCAGATACACAACGCCATCGGGTAGGAAGTAATTATTTACAGTTGCCTATCAATGCGCCTAAAACGCATGTTGCCACCAACCAGAGAGACGGCCAAATGGCTTATAAAGTTGATGTTGCTCCCGGGCAAAACCCGCATGTAAATTATGAGCCATCTTCTCTAAATGGTTTAAAAGAAGCACCCAAAGCTGGTAAAGATCATACGCCAAATTACAACGCAAATCTTGTTAGAGAAAAAATTGAACGCCAGAATAATTTTAAACAGGCAGGTGAGCGTTTCCGTGCTTTTGAAAACTGGGAACGAGATGAGCTTATTCTAAATCTTGTAAATACTTTAAAACCGGCTGAAAAAATTGTTCAGGATAAAATGATTGAGCTTTTTACCAATTGCGACGCCGATTATGGAAGAAGGGTTGCCGAAGGTTTACAAAAAACAGATGGCAACCATGTTTCTGCAGGACCAATCGGTGCATCAAAATCTCATGAAGCTGTGGTAGAAGCTGAGGAAAAATCTAAAGAAGCAAAACAGTATTAATAAAAATATTCTTTTAAAAGAAGAAAGCCATTTACGTGGCTTTTTTTTATGTGAGAATAGTAAATCGGTTAAGCTTAAAAATCATCCTCACCACTTATAATAATTATAAATTCTGCTTTTTTAAATGTGCTAATTTGCATTCTCTTAAAAAATTTATATGATAAAAACAAAGTTGCTACCCGTACTAATGCTGTTCTGCATTCCGGGTTTTTTATTTTCACAGGCTAAGCTTGTAGAAAAAGTCGTTAAAAAGGGAGATGAGATAGTAATCCCTTATGAAAAATATATTTTACCCAATGGCCTTTCAGTAATTGTTCATGAAGATCACAGTGATCCCATAGTGCATGTTGATGTTACTTATCATGTCGGCTCCGCAAGGGAAGAGATAGGTAAAAGCGGTTTTGCACATTTTTTTGAACACATGATGTTTGAAGGTTCTGCGCATGTTGCTGACAAAGAACATTTCAAAGTTGTAACCGAATCAGGCGGTACATTAAATGGCAGCACAAACCTTGACCGTACTAATTATTATGAAACAGTACCCAGCAATCAATTGGAAAAAATGCTTTGGCTGGAGAGTGACAGAATGGGATTTTTATATCCCGCTGTTACACAACAAAAATTTGAGATACAGAGAGCTACTGTAAAAAATGAACGCGGACAAAATTATGATAACAGGCCTTACGGGCTTGCAGGAGAAGTTGCATCAAAAGCTTTGTACCCTTATGGTCATCCATACTCATGGTTAACCATCGGTTATGTTGAAGACCTTAATCGTGTTAATGTTGGCGATCTTAAAAACTTTTTCCTTCGCTGGTATTCTCCAAACAATGCTACCCTTACAATTGGTGGCGATGTAAATACAAAGGATGTAATTAAGATGGTAGAAAAATATTTTGGGTCAATACCAAGAGGCCCGGAAGTAAAATCTGTGAAATTGCCGCCTGTACAGCTTTCCAGCGACAGGTATGTAAGTTATGTTGATAATTATGCACTTCTTCCTCAACTACTGGTGGTGTATCCTACAGTTCCTGAGTTTAATAAAGATCAGGCAGCTCTTGCATGCCTTGCCCAGGTATTTGGTGGAGGCGGAGGTGGGGGCCGCGGCGGTCGCGGTGGAGGCGGAGGGGGTGGAAACCGAACTTCCATTTTATATCAAACGCTCATTAAAACCCAAAAAGCTCTCCAGGCAAGTGCTTTCAGCAGGCTGAGTGAGCTTACCGGAGAATTCAGTTTTTCAATTGTACCAAATCGTGATCATACTCTTGCAGAAATGCAAACAGAACTAAAAAACTCAATGGCTGAATTTGAAAAGCGTGGAGTAACGGATGATGATCTGGAAAAATTTAAAAACAGCTATGAAAGTCAAACCATCAACAGACTTGCATCAGTAGATGGCAAGGTTGCCCAGTTAGCAGCTTATCAAACTTTCACCGGCAATCCTAATATGACGGGCAAATTACTCAACATGTATAAGAGTGTTACAAAGGAAGATGTAATGAGAGTGTATAATCAATACATTAAAAATAAACCAGCAGTTATTGAAAGCGTTGTACCAAAAGGCAAAGAAGATTTAAAAGCTGCTGCTGATAATTATATTGTTGATCCTTCAAATTATAAAAGACCTAATTATGGATACGAAGGGTTAGCATATAAACAACCAAAAGATAATTTCAACCGAACTAAAGTCCCTCCATCAGGGCCAAACCCTGTGGTAAAAGTTCCTGCTTTCTGGAAAAAAACTTTGCCTAATGGCATGCAGGCAATTGGTGTTGAAAACAATGAGATACCTGCAGTAACTATGAGCATTTCTTTAAAAGGCGGAAGGCTTGCATCAGAACAGAATAATCTTTCAAAAGCAGGCTGGGCTAACCTTTTTGCTTCCATGATGAATGAGGATACCAAAAGCAAAACCAGTGAAGAAATGAGTCTCGCATTGCAAAAATTAGGGAGCTCTGTTAGTGTGAATAACACTGATGATGCAATTGTTTTTACGCTGCAGTCGCTTACAAAAAATCTTTCTCCAACATTAGATCTCTTAAAGGAAAGAATGCTTCATCCTGAATTTAAAGAAGAAACTTTTAACCGCATAAAAAATCAATTAGCTGCAGGAATGCGCAATGCAAAAACTCAGCCTGCTACAGTTGCAACTATGGTTTACGATAGGGTAAATTATGGCAACAAAAGTATTTTAGGGATTCCTGAAACCGGTACTGATGAAACTTTAAAAAATATAAAGTTCAAAGACATGCAGGATTTTTATGACAAATATATTTCCTCGCAGGATGGTGAAGTTGTGGTGGTAGGAGATATAAAAGAAAACCAGATTTTACCCAAGCTTACTTTTTTAAATGAGTTGCCCAGAAAAAAAATTGAAATGCCTTTACTGCCGTACAACATGGCGCCTGCACAAAAAACAAAAATATATTTAGTTGATATTCCCAAAGCTGCACAAACTGAATTCAGGGTTGGTTACCCAACAGGATTACGGTACGATGCAACAGGCGATTATTACCGTGCAAGACTTGCAAATTATAATTTGGGAGAAGGCTTCAACAGCCGGTTAAATTTAAACCTTCGTGAAGATAAAGGATGGACGTATGGCGCCAGGAGCGGATTTGCGGGAGATAAATATTCCGGTACATTTACTTTCAGCAGTGGCATAAGAGCAATGTCAACTGATAGTGCGCTATCAGAAGTTATTCGTGAAATAAAACTGTATAATCAATCAGGCCCTACGGCTGAAGAGATTCAGTTCATGAAAAGATCTATTGGCCAAAGTGATGCACGCAATTATGAAACAGGCCTTCAGAAGGCCGCTTTTGTAGAAAGAATTATGCGGTATAATCTTCCTGCAGATTTTGTTTCGCAGCAAATAAAAATATTAAATGCATATACGGTTAATGATGCCAATACAATGATTAAAAAATATGTTGATCTTAATAAGATGAATATTGTTTTAGTGGGAGATAAAGAAAAAATATTACCGGGCCTTCAGCGGTTAGGATACGATATTGTTGAATTGGATGCAGATGGAAATCCTGTAACTCAATAATAAAAAAAATTCTAATTAAAGAAAAGGCTGTCTTAAAAAAGGCAGTCTTTTTATTTGTGCCTATTAGTTATTACTTTATATATTACATACACAAACCAAAACTTTATCATGAAAAAAAATATTTCTCTGCTGCTTACTATTTTTCTCATTGCATGCAATAACAAAAAATACGATGTAATCATTCGCAATGGAATTATTTACGATGGCAATGGTGGCGCACCTTACAAAGCTGATATCGCAATTAATGCAGATACTATTGCCTTCATCGGCGATTTAAAAAATGTTTCTGCAAAAAATGAAACAGATGCAAAGGGAATGGCAGTAGCGCCGGGCTTTGTAAACATGCTTAGCTGGAGTAATGTATCGCTGATACAGGATGGGAATTCGCAGGGAGAAATACGCCAGGGAGTAACGCTTGAAGTGATGGGAGAAGGAAGCAGCATGGGGCCGCTGAATGCAAAAATGAAAGACAAAATGCTGAAAGGTGAAACCGATATTAAATACAATGTTGAATGGAATACACTCGGCGAATATTTAACCTGGTTAACAAAAAAAGGTGTTAGTTGCAATGTAGCATCTTTTGTAGGTGCAACCACCATTCGTGAATATGTTATTGGTGAAGATGACCGTGATCCTACACCTGTCCAACTTGACAGCATGAAATTATTGGTAGCTCAGGCAATGAAGGAAGGTGCAATGGGTGTTGGTTCTTCTTTAATTTATCCTCCTGCCTTTTTTGCAAAAACAAACGAGCTTATTGCCATGTGCAGTGAAGCAGGAAAGTATGGTGGCTCTTACATTTCGCACATGCGTAACGAAGGCAACAAATTATTTGAGGCATTGCAGGAACTCATTACCATTGCAAAAGAAGCAAAGGTGCATGCAGAAATTTATCATTTAAAGGCAGCCGGCAAACAAAACTGGTGGAAGATTGACAGCCTTATAAAAATTGTTGAAAAAGCAAGAAATGAAGGCATAGATATTACCGCAGACATGTACACTTACTTTGCATCTGCCACAGGATTAACAGCATCTTTTCCTCCTTCATTACAGGATGGTGGCTTTGGAAAATTATGGCAGCGCCTTCACGATCCGAAGATCCGTGAGCAGATGAAAAAAGAAATGAATACCGATGCAATGGATTGGGAAAATACTTATTATGGAGCCGGTGGTGCAGAGCATGTTTTGTTGCTTCAGTTCCGGCAGGATTCTTTGAGAAAGTATGTAGGGAAAACGTTGGCAGAAGTGGCAAAGCTGCGTGGAACATCCCCTGAAGAAACTGCAATGAATTTAATTATTGAAGACAGCACACGTATTGGCGTTTCATATTTTTCCATGACAGAGGATAACATAAAAAAAGAAATTGCATTGCCATGGGTAAGCTTTTGCTCTGATGCATCGTCCGAAGCAACCGAAGGAGTTTTTCTAAAATCAAATCCTCACCCCAGGGCTTATGGAAATTTTGTAAGAGTGCTTGGTAAATACAGCCGCGATGAAAAAATAATTCCTTTGCAGGAAGCCGTGCGTAAACTTAGTAAACTTCCCTGCACCAATTTAAAAATACAAAAGCGTGGCGAATTAAAAGTTGGCAACTATGCTGATGTTGTTGTCTTCGATCCTGCCACTGTTACTGACCATGCTACGTTTGATAAGCCTCACCAATATGCAACAGGCATTAACCATGTTTTTGTAAATGGTGTGCAGGTAATTAAAGATGGTAACCATACCAACGTAAAGCCGGGAAGATTTGTAAAAGGGCCGGGCTTTGGAAAGTAACTTCAATAAAAGAAGTAATAAAAAAAGATGAAGTAATCTTATTATTATTTACCAAGCCGGCCAATTGCTTTTTGAGCAATGGTTTTTTCTGCAGCTATTTGTTCTTCCTCACTTAATTTTTTACCTACAATAACCGTCATAAAATTTTGACCTTGTAAAACAATTAACTGCCCGCCTGCAAAAACCGCTTTATCTCCAACACCCGCTACTGGCTTTGTTTTTACCTTCAGGTCTTTTTCTGTATCAGTGATGTACGTATCAAAGTTACTGCCGGCGCCATAATTTAATTGTATAGAAACACTTTCACCAGCCTGGCTTAATTTATCGGATGCAGATAAATATTGGCACATGCTTACAGTACTTGTTCCCTTGGTGATAGCATTACCTAATACCGCTTTTGCATCTTCTTCGGTAAGCAGCGAGCATGCATCTGCAGGCGCATTGCTTTGTGCATCTTTTGTTTCAGTAGTCTTTTTATTTTCAACTGATGTAGTGCCATTACCCTCATTTCCCGAACAGGAAAATAATAGCGGAAGCAAGGCTAATAATATGGTTGCAATTCTTTTTGTAAAGATGCTAAGGTTTAATTGTATAAGCATGTTATTATTATTTAAGTGATGATAAAAATACAATAGAAAGGGTTTTGATATTAAAATAATTAATAAATATTCCTTTCTTATCAGGCAGTTGAATGTATGTAGCAAATACAAAACAACTCAA